>JAEWKG010000060.1 GCA_023386135.1 Pseudomonadota bacterium
ACCCTGGAGGCTGCGCATCCCGAGATCTTCGTCGTTGTTGAAGGCGCGATCGAAATCCGGTCGGCCGACAAGCTGGTGAACGTGGCGAAGGACCAGGCGATCTGGTTCCCCGCCGGATCGTCACACGAAATTACCATCCGCGAAGGCGCCGAAGTGTTCTACGTCATCGTCGAAGGGTGAACGGAGAGCGCAGTGACGTCGTCGCGTTGCATTGGAAGTCTCGAGGTCACGAATAGCGGCTGAGGGTGAGCCCCGCCGTATCGATGCCGGGGGTCTGGCCCACTATCGCGTCGGCTACCACACGCGCGGACCCGCAGGCCATGGTCCAACCCAGAGTGCCGTGTCCGGTGTTGAGGAACAGGCCCTTGCACGGTGTCGCGCCGACGACCGGCGTGCCATCGGGCGTCATCGGCCTGAGCCCGGCCCAGTAGCTTGCCTGCCGGTGGTCTCCCGCTCCGGGAAATAGCGACTCGAGCGAATGGGTCAGCGTCCGTCGACGCGGCTCCTGAATCCCGAGCCGGTAACCGGAAATCTCCGCCATGCCGCCCACCCGGATGCGATCCCCGAGCCGGGTGATGGCAATCTTGTAGGACTCGTCGAGCAGCGTGGACTCCGGCGCGCGGTCCGGGTGGGCGATCGGCACGGTGAGCGAGTACCCCTTCACCGGGTAGACAGGGAGCCTTAAGCCCAGCGGACGCACCAGCGACGGGGAGAAGCTGCCCGCCGCCACGACCACGGCGTCGCCGGAGAGCACGCGGTCCCCCACTACCACACCGGTCACCCGATCGCCGTCTCGCACGAGCGCTCGGGCGGTGACCCCGAACTGGAAACGCACCCCGAGATCGGCCGCGAGGCGGGCGAGCTCTTGGGTAAATTTGAAGCAGTCGCCGGTCTCGTCGTTCGGCAGCCGCAGCCCCCCGGCGATGGTGCCCTGGGAGTGGGTGAGTCCCGGCTCGACGCCCTCGCAACCCGTCCGGTCAAGCAGCTCGAACGGCACCCCGCCGTAGCGAAGCACTTCGATGTCCTTGCCGGTCGCATCGAGCTGCGCCTGGGTACGGAACAGCTGCAGCGTTCCGCGAGACCGATGATCGTACGAGATCCCGGTTCGGTCGCGCAGCGCGATGAGTTCGTCCCGGCTGTACTCGGCCAGTCGTACCATCCGCTCCTTGTTGCGCGCGTAGCGGGCGGATGTGCAGTTCCGCAGCATCGCCAACAGCCAGCGGATCATCGCCGCGTCGAGCTTCGGCCGCAGGATCAGGGGGGCGTGCTTCATGAGCAGCCAGGACGGGATCTTACGCGGCACGTCGGGGCTCGCCCAAGGCGAAGCATAGCCCGGGGAAATTTCGCCCGCGTTGGCGAAGCTGGTCTCCAGCGCAGGTCCCTCCCGCCGCTCGATCACGTCCACCCGGCATCCCGCCTGCGCGAGGTAGTAGGCAGTGGTCGTCCCGACGACGCCTGCACCGATAATGATCACCCGTTTCGATTCAGCAGCCATGGCGAGGCATCGCACTCCGGGTCAAGAAGGTCGCTCACAATTGCGCTTGTAACTCGATAATTATTGATCACAAGAGCATCTCGGCAAACAATGGGGAATTGAGATGGACGCCCACCTGGCCTTTACCGGAACGGTCGATCCCAGCGAGGCGGATCAACTCGACGAAGGCCGCCTGACGGCGTGGATGGCGGCCAACGTCGAGGGATTCCACGGTCCGCTCAGCCAAGGCAAGTTCAAGGGCGGGCAGTCGAACCCGACCTATAAGCTGACCACGCCGAACAAGAACTACGTCCTGCGCCGCAAGCCGTTCGGCCCGCTGCTGCCGAGCGCCCACGCGGTGGACCGCGAGTTCAAGGTTCAGTCTGGCCTCTACAAGACGGGATTCCCGGTCGCGCGGCAGTTCGGCCTGTGCACCGACGACGGTGTGGTCGGATCGTGGTTCTACGTGATGGACATGGTCGAGGGCCGCACCATCTGGGACGGCGCCATGCCCGATGCCCAACCCGAGGAACGGCGCGCAGTGTATGACGCGATGGTCGATACCCTCGCCAAGCTGCACAACACCGACATCGAGGCGGCGGGTCTCGGCGATTTCGGCAAGCCCGGCAACTACTTCGGGCGTCAGGTCGACCGGTGGACCAAGCAGTACCGCCTCTCCGAAACAGAGACGCTGCCGTCGATGGAGAAGCTCATCGAGTACCTGCCGGCGACCCTGCCCGAGCAGACCCGCACCAGCGTCGTCCATGGCGATTACCGCATCGACAACATGATCTTCGCGGCCGACCGGCCTGAGGTGCTCGCGGTGCTCGACTGGGAGCTGTCAACCCTCGGCGATCCGATGTCGGACTTCACCTATTTGTGCATGATGTATGTCACCGAGAACGGCGGGCGCTCGGGGGTGATGGACCTCGACCGCCAGGCGCTCGGCATCCCCGAGCTCGACGAGGTCGTGGAACGCTACTGCGCCGCCACCGGCCGCAGCGAAGTGCCCGACATGAACTGGTTCTTCGCCTACAACTTCTTCCGCCTCGCAGGCATTCTGCAGGGCATCAAGAAGCGGGTGATCGACGGCACCGCCAGTTCGGCCCATGCCAAGGCACAGTCCGACCGGGTCGCACCGCTGGCCGACAAGGCGTGGGAGTTCGCCAAGAAGGCGGGCGCGTCGTAAGGTTGGCGGATCGGGACGGCGGGGTCCGGTGCCGCCTTCGACGCCTGGCGGTCGAAACGGGGAGCTAGGAACGCGTCGCGCCGGGATCGAGGGCTCGCACCCCCCGGCTAGTTCGCCAGTCCGCACAGGAGATGGGCCAACGCGTCTTGCTGCTGCGCGGGCGCCTCGTATCCGACCTGCATCAGGCTGACTGAAATATCCTTTATCGCCACCACGCTTTCGTCGTCCATCTCACCAGCGGCTGGTGGCTGATCCGACAGGCGACCGAACAAGCCGGGCCGGGCGGGCTGGTCGCTCTTCTCTTCGCCCATTGCCGTTGGAAGGTCTGGCACGAAGAAAAGCTCGTACTTCGAATAGGTGCCAATGCGGGTGAGCTTCCACCGTGCGGCAGCAGGCTCGTCGGGAAAGTTCACATTGAGGCCGGACCTCGGCGGCAAGAGCGGCCCGCCGTGCGATGCGGCCTCGAGGCGGTCAACGAGCTCGAGGGAGCGCTTGGCGACGATCGCCGACAGCGGATTGAGGAGATCGTCGCCACTTGCGGTATTCTCGCCCGCGCTCAAGGCGATCGCGGGAATGCCGCGCATCATGGCGTACTGCGCGACGCTGACCGTGCCGGAGCTGACGACAATGGCCCCCGGATTTTGACCTACGTTGGGGCCGGAGAGGACCAGTTCGGGCGGCGTGCCCCAACCGGCCAGCGCCG
>JAEWKG010000150.1 GCA_023386135.1 Pseudomonadota bacterium
CCCGCGGGGCCCCCCCCGGGCCCCCGGGGCCCCCCCGCGCCCGCGCCCGCGCCCCAGTCGGACGTCATCCGGTCGATCTCGGTGGCGGGCGCCCAGCGGCTCGAGCCCAATACGATCGTCAGCTATATCCGCCTGCGCACCGGACAGGTGTACACCCAGGCCGCCGCCGACCAGGCGCTGAAGGACCTCTACGCGACCGAGCTGTTCTCGAGCGCCAGCATCGTCAACAACGGCGGCGACGTGGTCATCACCGAGGCGGAAAACCCGGTCATCAACCGCATCGTGCTCGAGGGCAACAAGCGGATCAAGTCGGACAAGATCACGCCCGAGATCAAGCTAGCCCCGCGCCAGATCTTCACCCGCTCGAAGGTCCGCGCCGACGTCGCCCGCATCGTCGAACTCTACAAGCGTCAGGGCCGGTTCGCCGCGACGGTCGAGCCGAAGATGGTCGAGCTCAGCCAGAACCGCGTCGACGTGGTGTTCGAGATCAACGAAGGGCCCAAGTCCAAGGTCCAGCAGATCAACATCATCGGCAACAACGCGTTCTCCGACGGAGAGCTCAAGGGCCAGATGATTACCAAGGAAGCGCGCATCCAGCGCATCCTGTCGTCGGGCACCAGCTACGACCCCGATCGCCTGGCGTTCGACCAGCAGAAGCTGCGCCAGTTCTACCTGACCGAAGGCTACGCCGACTTTCGCGTCGTCTCCGCTGTTGCCGAGCTTACGCCGGACAAGAAGGACTTCATCATCACCTACGTGGTGGAGGAAGGCGAGCGCTACAAGTTCGGCGATGTCGGGGTGAAGAGCGAAATCCGCGATTTCTCCAGCGAGACGCTGACCAAGAACCTGCCGATGCACACCGGCGACTGGTTCAACGGCAAGCAGGTTGAAGACACCTCCGAGCAGCTGACCGACCTCGCCGGCACCTTCGGCTACGCCTTCGCCGACGTCGAACCCGAATACCGTCGCCACCCCGAAACCAAGACGATGGACGTCACCTTCACCCTGAAGGAAGCGCCGCGCGTCTATGTCGAGCGGATCGACGTCAACGGCAACACGCTGACTCAGGACAAGGTCCTGCGCCGCGAGTTCCGGCTGGTCGAAGGCGATGCGTTCAACTCGCTGCAGGTGAAGCGCACCACCAACCGCATCAAGTCGCTGGGCTATTTCCAGGAGAACTTCGAGGTCGCGCAGAAGGACGGCACCACGCCGGACCGGATCATCCTCGAAGCCAACGTGGAAGAACAGCCGACCGGCCAGCTCCAGCTGTCGGCGGGGTTCTCGTCGATCGAGAGCTTCATCCTCGCCGCCTCGATCCAGCAGCGCAACTTCCGCGGGCGCGGGCAGACGATCGGTCTCGGGATCAACTATTCGCGCTATTCCAAAAGCGCGAACATCAGCTTTGCCGAACCCTATGTGTTCGACCGCAACATCTCGATGGGCGTCGATCTCTACCGGCGCGACACCAACAGCTTCAACTACCTCAACAACGACCGCAACCAGACCTTCCAGCAGACCACCACCGGCGGTCAGGTGCGGCTGGGCGTACCGCTGACCGAGTACATGTCGCTGATCGGCAGTTACACGCTGAACTTCGACAACGTGACGCTCGACAAGAACCAGTTCTTCTCGAACCGCCTCGATCCGCCGAACTTCACCTGCGATCCGCTGCTCGCCGGCCGGTATCTTTGCGATGCGCTGGGCAAGCGCACGAGTTCGATCCTTGGCGCCAATATCGTCTACGATTCACTCGACAGCCGCCTGCATCCGACCCGAGGCCGCTCGATATCGCTCGGCGCGGAAGTCGCCGGGCTCGGCGGCAACGTCAAATTCGCGCGACTCCGCGGCAAGGCGGCGCAGTACTGGCCGATCGGCGGGGGCTTCATCGCTTCGCTGTCGCTCGAAGGCGGCGCGATCACCGCGCTCGGCAATGACGACGTCCAGCTGACCGATCGCTTCTTCCTCGGCGAGCCGCAGATCCGCGGCTTCGACATCCGCGGCGTGGGTCCGCGCGTCATCCGCCAGCCGATCATCGCCGATCCGGACAGCCCCGATCCGCAGAACCCGGTTCCACTGGTGGTCACCGACCGCAACAAGGTGTCCGACGATTCGCTGGGCGGCAAGTACTACTACCTCGGCCGCGCGGAACTCGAGATTCCGCTCGGCAGCGGGGCCAAGGATCTTGGCCTGCGTCCGTCGGTGTTCGTCGATGTCGGCGGGCTGTGGGGCGTGCCCAAGCCGCAGTTGCAGAGCAGCCCGTTCCCGGGCGGGATCAACTTCCCGATCCGCGACGCAGCAGGCAACGCGCTCTACACCCAGATCAACGTGGCAACGCTGGTCACCCCGAGCGGCGGCGGCACGCCTATTTGCACCCCCGGTTCGGCCGCGGGCGACGTGACCACCGTGACCAACCCGGTCAATCCCAACCCGCCGTCGTGCCTTGGCTCCGCCGCGAACACCGCACTGACCAGCAATGTCGGGCCGTTCCAGGAAGTGTTCCTGGGCGATTCGCCGAGCCCGCGCGTGTCGATCGGCATCGGGGTGAACTGGAACTCGCCGTTCGGTCCGTTCAGGATCGATTTTGCTCACGTCCTTATGAAACAGCCGGGTGACGACACCAAGCGCTTCACCTTCAACGTAGGAACCCAATTCTGATGAAGACCTTGCTCAAGCCCGCGCTGGCCGCGGGGATCATGCTGGCCGCCGTTTCGCCAGTCGCCGTCTCGGCCGCCGCGCCGGCTGCCACGGTCGTCCAGGGCATCGGCGTAGCCAACCTGCCCGCGATCGTCGCCAACTCGAACGCCTACAAGACGGCCGAGACCCAGCGTCCGACCACCTACAAGCCGCAGATCGACGCCGCCAATGCGCGCGCCGCGGCTATCGAAGCGCAGCTCAAGCCGCTGATCGACAAGTTCAACGCCGACCGCACTGCGAACCCGAAGAACGCTACGCTCGAGCAGCAGTACGAGGCGATCCAGCAGATCCGCCAGTCGGGCCAGCAGGAAGTCCAGCAGCTGATCGCTCCAGTGGCGCTGAGCCGCGCGTACGTGACCGAGCAGATTACCGACAAGCTCAACACCGCCGTGCAGAGCGCAGCGACCAAGCGGCGCATCCAGCTGGTGCTCGACAGCAGCCAAGGCGCGGTGCTCTATGCCGCCGAGGCCTACAACCTCAACCAGGACGTGCTGAACGAACTCAACACGATGCTGCCGAACGCCGAGCTGGTTCCGCCCACCGGTTGGCTCCCGCGTGAAATCCGCGAGCAGCAGGCCGCGCAAGCCGCGCAGAACGGCCAGGCGCCGGTCGCCGCCGCGCCGGCCACCAACCCGCCACCGACGCAGAGCCGTTAAGGTACAAGGATCGGGGGCAGGGTCATGAGCGAGGGCAATCCCGGCGGCGATACGCCGTACGATATCCTCAAGGTCCTCAAGGCCCTGCCGCACCGCTATCCGCTGCTGCTCGTCGATCGCGTCAAGTCGATCGAACTAGGGACACGGATCCATGCGGTGAAGGCGGTCTCGTTCAACGAGCAGTTCTTCCAGGGCCACTTCCCGGGCCGCCCGATCATGCCCGGGGTGCTGCAGATCGAAGCACTGGCGCAGGCCGCCGGCGTGCTCGGGATCGAGAGCTTCGAGCTCGCCGGTTCGGGCAAACTGGTCATCTTCATAGCGATCGAGAACGCCAAGTTCCGCGCCCCCGTGGAGCCTGGCTGCCTGCTCGACCTCGAAGTCGAGTTCACCCGCAAGTCGAGCCGCGTCTGCAAGTTCAAGGGCCGCGCCAGCGTGGAGGGCAACACGACCTGCGAGGTCGAGTTCACCGCGATGATCGCTGACGCGCCAAAGGACTGACGCCGCGCTTGCAAATTTCGGGCGACGCCGCTAACGGCGCGCCTTTCCCGAAACAGCTTGGCCGGTCGGAACCGGTCTTCCGCTAACGGAGCACTATGCCATGAAGGCCGATACGCATCCCGACTACCACACCATCACGGTCAAGATGACCGATGGTACCGAATTCCAGACCCGCTCGACCTGGGGCGCGGAAGGCGACACGCTGGCGCTGGACATCGATCCGACCACGCACCCGGCGTGGACCGGCGGCAAGCAGCAGGTTTCGGAAGGCGGCCGGGTGGCCAAGTTCAACCAGCGCTTCGGCGGGCTCACGCTCAAGAAGTAAGCCACGTCATCCCGGACTTGATCCGGGATCTCGTGCCTCTAGCGCAGCGCCTGTCGCATGCGATCCCAGCTTTCGCTGGGATGACGAGTTTGAAGGGCGGTCCCGCGGGGCCGCCCTTTTCGTTTGCGCCTAGACCAGGTCGAGTGGGCGATGCGGCTCCTCGGGCAGGGTGACTTCAATCCTGTCGTCGACCGCAATCTCACCGCCCGCCTCGACCACCGCCATCACGCCGCACTTGCGATTGAGGGTGCCGTCGGGCCGCTTCTCGATCATTTCCTTGAGCAGGCCCGGCCGGAAGTCGTCGATCTGAAAGCACGGGTTGCGCAGTCCCGTGACCCGCAAGACGGTCTCGCCGATCGCGAGGCGCGTGTCCTCCGGCAACCCGAGCAGGTCGATCCCGCGGGTGTCGACGTTCTCGCCTAGATCGCCGGTCGTGACCGCAAAGCCCTTGGCGGCGAGCTCATCGAACAGCTCGGCATGGATCAGGTGGACCTGCCGCAGGTTCGGTTGGTCGGGCGTCTTCTTCATCCGCGATAGGTGCTGAACCGTCACGCCGGCGTGAGCGTCTCCCTTGACGCCCAGGCCCTCGACCAACGTGATCCGCTCACGCGGCGTCTTGGAGAAATTGTGCTCGCCGCTGCAGGCCAGGCCGACGATCCGCGCTTCGCTCATTGCCAGGGCCTTTCCCGGTACCACTTGGTGATGACGTATTTCACCCCTTTGCGCACCTTCATCCCGTGGTGCAGCGTGTTGGGGTTGGGCCGGCCGTCGGGCCGCCGGTTGTTCCACGCGAGGAGCTTGCCGGTCTCGGGCTGGATGATCTTCTTGGCGGCGTTGAACCGCGTGCCGCCGCCAGCTTCGACTTCGTTGAGGTAGATCATGAAGGTCCAGGTGCGCTGCCCGGCGACGGCACAGTAACGCTCCCAGTCGGCACCGCCGGGCTCGAAGTAGTCGGTGTGGGCCTTGAACTCCTGCCCCTCGGCATAGCGTTGGCCCTGCACAGGCTCGCCATAGGCCGGGTCGATCCCGTTGAGCGCCAGAAGCCGCGCCTCCAGGTCCTGCACGCCTGGCTCGCTCGGTGCGAGGTCGCAGGTCTCGCTGGTGCGGAAGTAGTGATCGCCGTTGGCGTCGGCGATGGTCGACGGGCGGCGACCGGCGTCGATCAGCTCAATCAGGTCGCGGCACAGCTCGGGCGGCAGGAACCGCTTCAGCTGGAACAGCTCTAGCTTGGGAAACGGCGCGCGCTGCAGGCCGGGCGCGCGGCCCAGGATTTCGGCCGAGGATTCGCCAGGTTGGATCACCGTCACGCTTTGCTCCGCGAAACAATCTTGCGCAAGATCGGCTCTCGCGCAGTTTTCCCTTCCCAATTTCCGGGGTGTGTGCAACAGGCGCTCGCCCTTGCGGGAAGCGGCTTGACGGCTTGCCAACGGGGTCTAATTGCCCGGCCTTCACGGCATGCGCAGGGCATGTGGCGATCGTAGCTCAGTTGGTTAGAGCGCCGGTTTGTGGTACCGGAGGTCGGGGGTTCGAGACCCCTCGATCGCCCCATTTTTCTCGCCTTTGCCGCCACTTAGCGAAGGCGAACCAATGACCGCGTTCTGGACTCAGCCGGATTATGACGACCACGAGCTGGTCGAGGTCGTCCACGACCAGGCATCGGGCCTGACCGCGATCATCTCGCTGCACTCCACCCACCTCGGCCCCGGCGCCGGCGGCACCCGTTTCTGGCACTACGCCGATCCCGCCGACGCGATGCGCGATGCGCTCCGGCTAAGCCGCGGCATGTCTTACAAGAACGCCATGGCCGGCCTGCCGATGGGCGGCGGCAAGGCGGTGATCCTGGCGGGCAAGGACAAGCGCAAGACGCCCGAGATGCTCGCTGCCTTCGGCCGCGCGGTCGAAGCGCTCGGCGGACGCTACGTCACCGCCGAGGACGTCGGCATTTCCGAAGCCGACATGGTCGAGGTGTCGCGCCACACGAAATTCGTCTCCGGCCTCCCGGTCGGCGAGGGGCAGGCCGGCGGCGACCCAGGGCCGTTCACGGCGATGGGCATTTACCACGGCATCAAGGCCGCGGTGCAGCACAAGCTCGGCAAGACGTCGGTCAAGGACGTCCGCGTTGCACTGCAGGGCACCGGCAGCGTCGGCGGCGGGGTCGCGCGTCTGCTCGCCAAGGACGGCGCCAAGCTGGTGGTCGCCGATGTCGACACCGCGCGCGCCAAGGCCTTGGCCAGCGAAGTCGGCGGCGAAGCGGTGGCGCCGGAGCAGATCATGTCGGTCGCGTGCGACGTGTTCAGCCCCAACGCATTGGGCGCGATCCTCGACGAGGAGGGCATCGCCCGGCTCGACTGCGCGATTGTCGCGGGCGGGGCGAACAACCAGCTCGCCCGGCCGGAACACGGTCAGCTACTCGCCGAGCGCGGCATTCTCTACGCGCCGGACTACGTCATCAACGCCGGCGGCATCATCTCGGTCGCGTTAGAATATCTCGCCCGTACAGAGGGGCAGGCGTGCGACATCAACGAAGTGCGCAAGCGGCTCAAGCAAATCCCCGACCGCCTGCGGACGATCTGGGAGGAGAGCGACCGCACCGGCGTGTCGTCGGACAAGGTTGCCGACCGGATGGCACAGAAGCTCATCGGGCGCTGATTTTACCCAAGCTCGGCAGCGCGGAGCCTTGCTCCGCCTGACGGCGCCTGCCAAAGCGGCGGCGACGGTTTCCCGATGCACGGCTTCGCCAATCCCAAGCGCTTCCTGAGCCTCGCGCGGCCGCTCACGCCGTGGCTGCTCGCGCTTGGCTTGCTGCTGGCGGGCGGGGCGCTGTGGTGGGGGCTCACCCAGGTCCCCGCCGAGCGGTTGCAGGGCGAGACGGTGCGCATCATGTTCATCCACGTGCCCGCCGCCTGGCTCGGCATGGCCGGTTGGATGACGATCGCCGGGGCGAGCCTCGCCGAAATCGTCTGGCGCCACCCGTTGAGCGCGATCGCCGGCCGCGCCGCCGCGTTGCCGGGCGCGTTCTTCACTGCGCTGTGCCTCGTCACCGGATCGCTGTGGGGCCGGCCGGCTTGGGGTGCGTGGTGGGCGTGGGACGGGCGGCTGACCAGCATGCTGGTGCTGCTGTTCCTCTACCTCGGCTACATCGCGCTGGCCGGGGCGACCGCGCGCGAAGGCGCGTCGAGCCGCATCCCGGCGATCTTCGGGCTGGTCGGGATCGTCAACATCCCGGTGATTCATTACTCGGTGATCTGGTTCTATTCGATCCACCAGCCGCCCAGCCTGTCGCTGGGCAAGTCGGCGATGGCACCCGCGTTTCAATGGCCGCTGCTGGTCGCGACGCTCGGCTTCACCCTGCTGTTCGCCGCGGTGGTACTGATGCGGATGCGCGCGCTGCTGGCTGAGACGCAGGCCGAGGCGCGCCTCCGCCGCCGCGCGCGCGAGGCGGACCTGGAGCCGGTGGCCGCCTGATGCGCGAGACGCTCGATCCCTGGCCATTCGTGATCGCCGCCTACGCCATCGGCGTGATCGGCACACTGGTGCTGGTCGGCTGGAGCTGGCTCGCCATGCGCCGCGCCGAGCGCCGCCGCGACGGGGCGGGCCGATGAACGGCACTTCACGCCTGCAACCCAAGCACCAGCGGCTCGCGCTCGTGGTCGGCGCGGTCGTGGTGCTGATCGTCGCCGCGCTGATCGCCGCCTGGGCGCTGCGCAGCCAGGCAAGCTACTTCTACGTGCCCAGCGATATCGTGAAGGATCGCCCGGCGCCGGGCCGCGCGGTGCGGCTGGGGGGAATGGTCGAGCAGGGCTCGATCGTGACAAGGCCCGACGGGGTGACGATCGATTTCGTCGTGACCGACGGCAAGGCGAAGGTCCCGGTGCGCTACAAGGGTATCGTGCCGGACCTGTTCGTCGAAAATTCGGGCGTGGTCGCCGACGGCCGGATGCAGGCGAACGGGACCTTCATAGCCGACAAACTCCTCGCCAAGCACGACGAGAACTACGTCCCGCGCGAACTGGAAGACATGACTGCTGCGCAGAAGAAGCAGGTCGTGGCGGAGACCTCCGGCCAATGATCGCCAACAAGTGATCGCCGAACTCGGTCTCGCCGCGCTGTGGCTCGCCGCCGCGCTCGCCGCGCTGCAACTCGTCTCGGGCTTGCTCGCCGTCAGGCAAGGCGAGGGCGACCTGGCGTTGCTGGTGCGCCCTGCAGCGGTGGTGCAGGGCGTTCTCTGTGCCTTTGCATTCGCGATGCTGATCTGGCTGTTCGCGCGCACCGACCTGTCGGTGAAGCTGGTGGCGCTGAACTCGCATTCGATGAAGCCGCTGATCTTCAAGGTGGCCGGGGCGTGGGGCAATCACGAAGGCTCGATGCTGCTGTGGGTTACGGTGATGAGCGCGGCGGGCGCGCTGATCGCGCTGATCGAGCGGCGGCTGCCCGAGCGGACGATGCAGGCAACGCTCGCCGCGCAGGGGTTCGTCGCGCTCGGCTTCTACGCGTTCCTGCTGTTCGCCTCGAACCCGTTCGAGCGGCTGCCGGTTCCGGCGATCGAGGGCAACGGGCTCAATCCGTTGCTGCAGGACATCGGCTTGGCGTTCCATCCGCCGACGCTCTATCTCGGCTACGTCGGGCTGTCGGTCGCGTTCAGCTTCGCGGTAGGCGCCCTGCTGACCCGCAGCGTGACCCCCGACTTCGCCCGCGCGATGCGGCCGTGGGTGCTGGGTGCGTGGATTTTCCTCACCGTCGGCATCACCGCGGGATCGTACTGGGCCTATTACGAGCTCGGCTGGGGCGGTTGGTGGTTCTGGGACCCGGTCGAGAACGCTTCGCTAATGCCGTGGCTCGCGGCGACCGCGCTGCTCCATTCGGCGAGCGTGCTCGCCGCGCGCGACGCGCTGCGAGCGTGGACGATCATGCTCGGAGTGGTGGCGTTCTCGATGAGCATGGTCGGCACGTTCCTCGTGCGCTCGGGCATCCTCACCAGCGTGCACGCCTTCGCAGTCGATCCGCAGCGCGGCGCGTTCATCCTGATCCTGCTGGCGATCTACATCGGCGGTGCGCTGGCGGTGTTCGGCCTGCGCGCGAATACCATTTCGGAGGGCGAGCGGTTCGCGCTGGTCAGCCGCGAAGGCGCGCTGGTGATCAACAACGTCATGCTCTCGGCCATCCTCGGGGTGGTGCTGCTCGGCACGCTTTACCCGCTGCTGACCGAGGCGCTGGGGGTGCGGGTTTCGGTCGGGCCGCCGTACTTCGACCCCGCTGCCGCGATCTTCGCGCTGCCGATGCTGCTGGTCATGGCTGCCGGGCCGCTGCTGCAGTGGCGGCGCGACCGGCTCGAGCGCGTGGGGCGGCCGCTGCTTTTTGCCGCGCTGCTGGCACTGGCGGTGCTGGTGCTTGCCTTCGCACTCGCGGGGCCGGGCATCCTGCCGCTGCTCGGGCTCGGTCTGGGAGTGGGACTGGCGTTCGCCAGCCTGCTACCCTTGCGCGGACGCAATCTCCGGCGCCTGCCGCTCGCGACCTGGGGTATGGTGATCGCCCACTTCGGGATCGCGGTGGCGCTGATCGGCATGGCGAGCGACAGCGCGTTCAGCGAGGAGAAGCTCGCGGCATTGAAGGTCGGCGATACCGCGATGGTGGGGCCGTGGCAGGTCACTCTGCAATCGGTCTCGCCGGTCGCGGGACCCAACTGGAACGCGCTCGAGGGCACGATGCTGGCGAGCTACGCCGGCGGTGCGCCAGATACGCTGACCCCGCAGGCGCGCAGCTTCTGGGCGCCGCCGCAGGAAACCACCGAAAGCGCGCTCAAGACCCGCTGGAACGGCCAACTCTACGCGGTGCTCGGCAAGGCGGCCGACGGCGAGCGCTGGCAGGTGCGGCTGTGGTGGAAGCCGTTCGTCACGCTGATCTGGTTCGGCGGGCTGCTGGTGGCGCTCGGCGGTGTTCTGGCCCTTCTCGGCCGCGTCAAGCACGACCTCAAACGGCGCATGGTGACGCGCAAGGGCGCCGCGCGCCGGGCGGAGCACGCGGCGTGAGATCGTGGCGCTTCTTCGTGCCGCTGGCGGTGTTCCTGGCGTTCGTCGGGGTTGCCGCGTGGCAGCTCACCCAACCCAAGGACGAGTTCGTCCACTCGACCATGATCGGCAAGCCGATCCCGCCCTTTGCGATGCGCGCCGCCTCGCCCGACCGGCCGGGATTGTCGCTCACGGACCTCAAGGACGGACGACCTAAGCTTTTGAATATATGGGCAAGCTGGTGCGTGCCCTGTGCTGCGGAAGCGCCGCAACTCGCCGCATTGAAGGCGCAGGGCGCGCCGATCGTCAGCGTCGCCATCCGCGACCAACCCGGCGACGTCGCCGCGTTCCTGGCTCGCTATGGCAATCCGTTCGACCGCATCGGTGCGGACGACCTGTCGGAACTGCAGCTGTCGATCGGCAGCTCGGGCGTGCCGGAAACGTTCGTGGTCGATGGCAAGGGCGTGATCCGCTACCAGCACATCGGCGACATTCGCGCCGACGAGGTTCCGATGATCCTCGAAAAGCTCGCCGAGGCGGGTCAATGAAGCGCTTGATCGCCCTGTTCCTCCTGCTCGGAACACTGCCGTTGAGCGCGCAGGACACCATGCCGCCCGCTCCCTACGCCTACCGCCAGCTGGAAGACCCGGCAGAGGAAGCGCGCGCGCAGGGGCTGATGGAAACGCTGCGCTGCCTGAAGTGCCAGAGCCAGTCGATCGCCGACAGCGACGCGCCGATGGCGGGCGACATGCGCCACCAGGTGCGGATGCGGATCAAGGCGGGTGAGGACCCCGAGCATATTCGCCAGTGGATGATGGCGCGCTATGGCGACTACGTCAGCTACGCGCCGCAGGTCAGCCGCACCACCTGGCCGCTGTTCGCCGGGCCGCTGCTGTTGCTGGCGATCGCCGCGCTGCTGCTGTGGCGCCGGTTCGGGAGGCGCCGGTGAGCTTCGTGCCGATCATCCTGGTTGCAGCGGCCGCCTTCGCGCTGGCCGTACTCGCACTGCGCCTGCCGCGCGCGGGGTGGACGCTGTTCGGCGCCGCGCTGCTGTTCGGGCTTGCGGGCTATGCGCTGCAAGGCTCCCCCGGTCAGGCCGGCGCGCCCAAGGCGGCCGAGCCCCAGGCGGCGGATGTCGGCGTGCAGCTGGTGGAGTCGCGGCGCGAGCTGTTCGGCCCCGCGCCGCCGAGCCAGTTCGTGACGCTCGCCGACGGCTTTGCCCGCCGTGGCCAGTTCGCCGACGCCGCGGGGATTCTGCGCGGTTCGCTCGACGAGCATCCCGACGATCCCGAAGCCTGGCTCGCGCTCGCCAACGCGCTGGTCGAGAACGCCGAGGGCAATCTCACCCCGGCCGCCATGTATGCGTTCAGCCGCGCCGAGCGCGCCGCGCCGGATAGCCCGGGTCCGGGCTTCTTCCTGGGAGTGGCGCTGATCAACTCCGGCCGCCCGGCCGAGGCGCGCCAGCTATGGGCCGACATGCTGACCCGCGCGCCCGCCGACGCGCCGTGGCGCGAGGGGCTCAAGGAACGGCTCGACCGGCTCGACGTTCTCATCGCGCAAATGGGGACCCAGTGACCCGATCATGCTCCCGTTGCGGGGCCTATGACGCGGTGCTAAGCGCCGCGCCTTTCGCAGCAGGGATTCCCGGCCAATGAGCGCAGCGGTCGCACCCCACGGGGGCGGCAAGACCACCTCCGCCAAGGTCAAGCTGGCGGTGGGCGCCGTCGGTATCGTGTTCGGCGATATCGGCACCAGCCCGATCTATGCCTTCCGCGAAACCTTTGTCGGTCCGCACCCGCTGACGCTCGACACGCTGCACCTGATGGGCGTGGTCAGCCTGATCTTCTGGGCGATGACCATCATCGTGTCGCTGCAGTACGTCACGGTGCTGATGCGCGCCGACAACAAGGGGCAGGGCGGCACACTGGCGCTGGTCGCGCTGATCTCACAAAAGATCGGCGGGACGAGCCGCGGGTGGATCGCGATCATGCTCGGGGTGTTCGCGACCTCGCTGTTCTACGGCGACAGCATGATTACCCCTGCGGTCTCGGTGTTGTCGGCGGTCGAGGGCCTGACCACGGTTGAAGCGGGGCTTGGCGAATTCGTCATCCCCATCGCGTTGACCCTGCTGATCGCGCTGTTCCTGCTGCAGAAGCGCGGCACCGGCACGATCGGCAAGCTGTTCGCGCCGATCATGGTGGTCTATTTTGCCACGCTGGCGGTGCTCGGGGTGATCCACATCCTCGACTACCCGGGCGTGCTTGCGGCACTCAATCCGTGGTATGCGCTGCAGTTCTTCATGACCGATAAGTTGCTGGGCTTCCTGGCGCTCGGGTCGGTCGTGCTGGCGGTGACCGGGGCGGAGGCGCTCTACACCGACATGGGCCACTTCGGCCGCGGCCCTTTGCGCATGAGCTGGTTCGGTTTCGTCATGCCATGCTTGCTGATCAACTACTTCGGTCAGGCAGCGATGATCATGAACCTCGAGGCGGCGGCGGCGGCAGAGGCGATCAAGAACCCATTCTTCGTGATGGCCAGCGAAGAGTTCCGGCTGCCGCTGGTGTTGCTGGCGACCGCCGCCACATTCATCGCCAGCCAGGCGGTCATCTCGGGCGCGTTCTCGGTCACCCAGCAGGCGATCCAGCTCGGCTTCGTGCCGCGCCTATCGATCCTTCACACCAGCGAGACCGAGCACGGGCAGATCTACATCCCGTTCGTCAACTGGGTGCTGATGATCGCGGTGATCCTGCTGGTGCTGACCTTCCGCAATTCGTCCAACCTCGCCAGCGCGTATGGCATCGCGGTGACCGGGGCGATGCTGATCGACACCTGTCTGATGGCCGTGCTTTTCGTCGCGGTGTGGCGCTGGAAACTGTGGATGGCGCTGCCGGTGGCGGCGGTGTTCTTCCTCGTCGACGGGTCCTTCTTCGGGGCGAACCTGCCCAAGGTGCCCGATGGCGGCTGGTTCCCGCTGCTGGGCGGCGCGTGCGCGTTCACCCTGCTCACCACCTGGGCCAAGGGCCGCAAGTTGATGCGCGACCGGATGAGCGAGGTGGCGCTGCCCATCGGCATCTTCGCCAAGAGCGCGAAGAATTCGGCCACCCGCGTGCCGGGCACCGCGATCTTCATGGCCTCCAACACCGGCGGAGTGCCGAGCGCGCTGCTGCACAACATCAAGCACAACAAGGTGCTCCACGAACGGGTGGTGATCCTGACCATCGAGATCGCCGACGTGCCCTACGTCGACCCCATGGACCGGTTCGAGATCCACGGGGTGAGCGAGGGGCTGTATCGCGTGGTGCTGCACTACGGCTTTATGGAGGAAACCGACGTCCCGGCGGCGCTCAAGGCGAACTCGGAATGCGGCGGCTTCTTCGACATGATGCACACCAGCTTCTTCCTCAGCCGCCAGACGCTGATCGCCAGCAAGCGGCCGGGCATGGCGATCTGGCGCGAGAAGCTGTTCGCGTGGATGCTGCGCAATTCAGCGACCGCGATGCAGTTCTTCCGGCTCCCGACGAACCGGGTGGTCGAACTCGGCAGCCAGCTCGAGATCTAGCTCAATCGGTCGGCGGCTGGTCCTTCAGGACCTCGTCCTTGTCCTCGAAGCTCAACCCGTGGCGCAGCAGCATCGGGATCTGGGTGAAGGTGAACAGGAAGCTCAAGGGCATGAACACCCACAGCTTGGCCCACAGCCAGGTCTCGAACCCGCCGTTCTCCGCGTTGTAGAAATGCCGCGCAGCCTCGTTGAGCCCGGCAAGGAAGACGAAGAACAGGCCCCAGTTGCGCGACAGCTTGAGCCAGCCGGCGTCGTCGACGCCCTCAAACGCCGCGCCGAGCAGGACCTGCAACAGCGCCGTTCCGCGCATGTAGCCGACCAGCAGCGCGACCGCGAACAGCAGGTAGATCACCGTCGGCTTGATCTGCACCCAGAACGGATCGCCGAGGAAGATGGTCAGCCCGCCGAACCCGACGATCAGCGCGGTCGAGAGCCACAGCATCGGCGACACGCGCCCGAACTTGACCCGGCTGAACACCAGCGCCGCGATCGCCGCGATCACGAAGGCCGCGGTGCCGCGGATGATCGCCGCGATGCTCCCGGCCATGTCCTCGCCCGCCGGGGACGACAGCTTGAAAACCACCAGGAAGACGATCAGCGGGCCGTAGTCGACCGCGACGTTGAGCCAGCCCGATGGCTTGCGCTTGGGATCCGCCATCACGCCACCCCGGCGATGACGCGCGCGACGAGGTCGGGGTCGAACGGGCGCAGGTCGTCGATCTTCTCGCCGACGCCGATCGCATGGATGGGCAGGCCGAACTGCTCGGCCGCCGCAACGAGCACACCGCCGCGGGCGGTGCCGTCGAGCTTGGTCATGACGAGGCCGGTGACGCCGGCGACTTCCTTGAAGATCTCGATCTGCGCCAGCGCGTTCTGGCCGTTGGTCGCGTCGAGCACCAGGATCACGTCGTGCGGCGCTTCGGGGTTGAGGCGGCCGAGCACGCGGCGGATCTTGGCGAGCTCGTCCATCAGCTCGCGCTTGTTCTGCAGGCGGCCGGCGGTGTCGACGATCAGCGCGTCGGTGCCGACATCGGTCGCCTGCTTGACCGCATCGAACACGATGCTGGCGGGATCGCCGCCCTCGGGTCCGGTGACGATCGGCACGCCAACCCGCTCGGCCCAGGTGGCGAGCTGGCCGATCGCGGCGGCGCGGAAGGTGTCGCCGGCTGCCAGCATCACCGCGTAGTCGTCCTCCTGCAGCCAGTGCGCGAGCTTGGCGATGGTGGTAGTCTTGCCGCTGCCGTTGACGCCGATCACCAGGATCACCTGCGGGCGCGGGAAGGCGACGATCTCGAGCGGCTTCGCAACCGGGCGCAGGATCGCGGCGATCTCCTCGGCGACCGCCTCCTTCAATTCCTGCTCGGTGACGCCCAGGCCGAAGCGCTTCTCGGCGAGCCGGTCGCGGATGCGGCGCGCGGCGGCGGGGCCGAGGTCGGAGACGATCAGCGCGTCCTCGACATCGTCGAGCGTCGCGTCGTCGAGCCGCGCGGTGCCGACCACGCCGGTGAGGTTCTGGCTGAGTTTCTCGGAAGTCTTGCGGAAGCCGCCGAACACGCGTTCGGCCCAGGTGGGTTCGCTCATGCGAGCAGGCCTTCCTCGATGCGGGAGGGGGTGAAAGCGACGATCGCCCCGCGCGGTGTGCCGGTTGGCAAGCGCACGCGGGCGAAGTTTTCTGCATAGCCGGTGCCGTCGGCTTCGGCGAGCACCGAGTGCGTGCGGCCTATCTGCGCCGCCAGCCATTGCGCGCGCACCTCGGCGACGGCGCGGCGGACCTCGGCGGCGCGGGCCTGGGTGACCGGGCGCTCGACTTGCGGCATCCGGGCAGCGGGCGTGCCGGGGCGGGGCGAGTAGGGGAACACGTGGCCGTGGACGATTTGCAGCCGGCGGACGATGTCGAGGCTGGCGGCGTGATGCTCGGCGCTCTCGGTAGGGAAACCGGCGATGAGGTCGGCGCCCACGGCGACATCGGGGCGCCGCGCGCGCAGCCGCTCGACCAGCGCGATCGCATCGGCTCGCAAGTGGCGGCGCTTCATGCGCTTGAGGATCAGGTCGTGCCCGTGCTGCAGCGAGAGGTGGACGTGCGGCATCACGCGCGGCTCGCCGGCGATGAGGTCTTCGAGCAGCGGGTCGATCTCGATCCCGTCAAGCGAGGACAGGCGCAGGCGCGGGAGGGCGGGGAACGCCGCGAGGATGGCGTGCACGAGGTCGCCGAGGCGCGTGCTGCCGGGGAGATCGTGGCCCCAACTGGTGAGGTCCACTCCGGTGAGCACCACTTCGGCGGCGCCGGCCGAAAGGTCGCGTTCGATATCGCGCAACACCGCGGCAATCGGCAGCGAGCGGCTCGGGCCGCGGCCTTGGGGAATGATGCAGAAGGTGCAGGCGTGGTCGCAGCCGTTCTGCACCGCGACGAACGCGCGGGTGTGGCGCGGTGCAACTGGCGCCGCGACTGGCGGCAGGTTCCATGCGCGCGGATCGAGCTTGGCGGTGTTGGCGACGATGCCGTCGACCTCGGGCATCGCGGCGATGGCCTCGCGCTCGATCTCGGCCGCGCAGCCGGTGACCAGCAGCCGCGCGTCGGGCCGGGCACGTCGTGCGCGGCGGATCGCCTGGCGGGTCTGGCGAACCGCCTCGGCGGTGACGGCGCAGGAGTTGATCACCACCGTGTGCCCGTCCGCACCGAAGAGCGCGCGCATGTGCTCCCCTTCGGCGAGGTTCATCCGGCAGCCGAGCGAGATCACCTCCGCGGTCACGCGAATTCGTCCCACTCGAACGAGCCCCGGAAGCTCTCGGTCGCCGGGCCGATCATGAGGATGCGGCCGTCCTCGGTCCACTCGATGTCCAGCGTACCGCCGGGGAGAGTGACCGCGACCTTGCCGCTTTCGACCAAGCCGCGCCGGATGGCTGCGACTGCGGTCGCGCAAGCCCCGGTGCCGCACGCGCGGGTCAGGCCTGCCCCCCGCTCCCACGCGCGCAGCTTGACCGCCGCAGGGCCGGTGATCTGCGCGACCATCACGTTGATGCGCTCGGGAAACAGTGGATCGGTTTCGATCAGCGGGCCGAGCCGCTCGAGCGGGACCGCGTCGGCGTCATCGACGAAAAACACCGCGTGCGGATTGCCGACGTTGACCGCCATCGGCTGTTCGAGGTTCTCCCACCCGACCGGCATCGCGGCGGTGTCCATCGGATAGGCGAGCGGGATTTCCTCCCACCCGAAACGCGGGCTTCCCATGTCGACCCGCGCGCCGTCGGTGGTTGGCGCGACGGCGATCGTGCCGCCGGCCGTCTCCACCTCCGCGTCGCTCCCATGCAGACGCGCGACCGCGCGGCTGGCGTTGCCGCAGGCTTCCACCTCGCCGCCGTCGGCGTTGAAGATGCGCATCCGGAAATCGGCGCTGGCCGAGGGTTCGAGCACGATCAGCTGGTCGCAGCCGATGCCCGTCTGGCGGTCGGCCAGCGCGGCTGCGATCGTCGAAGTCAACAGCGGCAGGGCATCCACGCGCGCGTCGAGCACGACGAAGTCGTTGCCGAGGCCGTGCATCTTGATGAAGGGAACCCGCATCGCGCGCGGGCTCTATGCGGGGCGGTGAGGCGCGTCCAGTGGCGAGCGATCAGCCCGCCTTGCGCGTATCCGGAGCGGCGGCCTCGACCGGCGGCGCCTCGCCCGGCGCCAGCAGCCCGGCCTCGGCGAGCCGGGTGCGCACCGCGGCGGCATCTTCCGGCCGGCCGTAGAGGTACCCTTGAC
>JAEWKG010000201.1 GCA_023386135.1 Pseudomonadota bacterium
CGTTCCCCCGTATGTGGTTCTCTATCGCCGTGTAGGCGACGATGTCGTCATCGCCGACATCCGTCACGGGCGCCGGGAGCGCGAAACATGACGGCGCACAGACCCGGCGATCCGACCACGCTCAACCGGCTCTACGGCCGCAGCCAGGGCAAGCCCTTGCGCGCCGGCCAGCAGGCGCTGGTCGACAACCTGCTGCCGCAGATCGCTGTACCGGAGGAGGGCGAGGTCAGCTCGGCGCGGCTGTTCGGCGACGCCAAGGGACATGAGCGGCCCTTGCACTTCGAGATCGGCTTCGGCGGCGGCGAGCATCTGGCCTACCGCGCCGACCTGCTGCCCGATCACGGCTTCATCGGCGCCGAGCCGTTCGTCAACGGGGTCGCGCAGGCGCTGGTCCATGTGCGGGACGGCGGCCTCGCCAACGTCCGCATCCAGCACGGCGACGCGCTGCAGGCGCTCGCCCGCGTGCCCGACGGCGCGCTAACGATGCTCTACCTGCTGCATCCCGACCCCTGGCCCAAGGCGCGCCACGCCAAGCGGCGAATGATGAACGACGGCCCGGTGCGGATGATCGCCGACAAGCTGAAGCCCGGCGGCGAATTCCGCTTCGGCACCGACCACGCGGTGTATCTACGCCACGCGCTCACGGTGATGCGGCGCTTTACCGCCGAATTCGAATGGGTGGTCGAGGGGCGCTCGAGTTGGGAGAACCGCCCCTCCGGCTGGCCCGAGACCCGCTACGAACACAAGGCCCGGGCCGTGTATGGGCACGAGGTCTGGTATTTTCGGTTTCGGCGGCGGTGAGGGGTCGTGTCGGACTCTCGCCGATAGCCACGAATGTCTGGCTTTGGGTGGGAGGCAGACTCATCGCAAGGTGAAGCTGAGTGGTCCTTTGCCCCACCCACGCATCCAGAAATTCGTTCTAGCGACCCGAATGAGTGTCTCTGAATTTGAGACATGGGTCGTCTGACACAATCAAGTTGGACCCATAATTAGGCCACGATTTAAGAAGTTGTGCTAAGCTCACCTGTTACTCAAACACTTCTGCGTCAGAATCTTCTTCCCAACTCTTCCGTAGCTTGTGCCGAAACCAAAGCCAAAAGAGAAAGGCAGGAATGACGTTCAAGAACCATCCCTCCCAATAAAAACGGTCGGCGGAACCAAGCAAACTCGATAACAGCCCGCTAATGATGTATGCGACGAGAACAGTTTTTAAAGCCCGCTCGTCAGGGGGAAGCCGGCGAAATGCAAAGAGCTCCACCAGCCAAACGATTATGGCAAATCCCAAAAGTCCGATCAACGTTTCAATCCCCCGATCAGATCGCGTGGCGCGAAGCATTCCTAACGATGAGAACGGAATTAAGCTAGTCGAGAAAAGTTGTCCGCACCAGCCGGACAAACGCCTTCACATATAGCGTCGCCACCGGCGTAGTTGGCGCTTGCTGACAGTATGTTTTTGCTCATGCCACAGTTGGAATTGCCGCTCGTATTGGCTCGTGTCCCCAATGACGCAGCAGGCTTAACACTTCGGAGCCAGCCAACCCCAGCGTGCCCGTGTTCCGCAACGGATGGACATAGATCCGCTCGGCCGTCGCAAGCCCCTCCTCCAGTACCACCATCACGCTACCCGGCGCGGCGTTGATCATGGCGAGCGGGGTGACCGAACCCGGCGTGATGCCGAGCAGGCGGTGCATATCCTCGGGCTTGGCGAAGCTCACGCGCTTGCTGCCGATTGCCTGCGGCAGTGCCTTGAGATCAACCCGCGCCTCGGCGGGGACGGTGACCAGCCAGAACGCGCCCCCGGCGTCCTTCAGAAACAGGTTCTTGGTGTGCGCGCCGGGGAAGCCGGCGTCGAGCTGGCGGCTCTCGGCGACGGTAAACACCGCCGCGTGCTCGTGCTCGGCGAAGGGAATCGCGAGCGACACGAGGTCGGCCCGCAATCCCGCTTCACCGCGCACGGACGATTACTGCTGGATGCGGTGCAGCGCGCAGAGTTTGTTGCCGTCAGGATCGCGCAGGTAGGCGAGGTACATGCCCGAGCCCGGACGCTCGCCCGGCGGATCCTCGATCGCGGTGCCGCCATTCTCGGTGCCCGCCTTGTGCCAGGCGTCGGCCTGTTCGGGGTTCATCGCGAAACCGATCGTGCTGCCGTTGCCGGCGGTCGCGGGCTTGCCGTCGATCGGCTGCGTCACCAGGAACGCGCCGCCGTTGTGGAGGTACATCAGGCGGCCCTTGTCGTCCTTGATCCCCTCGCGCCCGCCGATCGCCTTGAAGGTCGCGTCGTAGAACTGCTTCGACCGGTCGATGTCGTTCGATCCGACCATCATGTGACTGTACATGGCTTCTCCTCCTTATCGGTCCCTGTTTGAAACCATTCCGGGCTGGCAATCAACCGCGTTTCGTCACGACACGCGGTAGAATCCGCACAGCTTGTTGCCCGCGGGATCGCGCAGGTAGGCAAGGTAGAGCACGCGCCCGCCGGTCGCGTTGCGCAATCCAGGCGGGTCCTCGATGTCGGTGCCCCCCGCCGCCACGCCGGCAGCGTGCCATGCGTCGACCTCCTCGGGCGAATGCGCGAGGAAGCCGAGCGTCGCGCCGTTGGCGCCGGTTGCGGGCTCGCCGTTGAGCGGCGTGCGGATGACGAAGCGGCTGCCGGCGTGCTCGTAGACGATGCGCCCGATTTCGTCGATCGCACCCTCCGGCCCGCCGAGCGCCTGGATCGTCGCGTCGTAGAAGCGCTTGGCCGCCGGAATATCATCGGCGCCGAGCATGACGTGGCTAAACATGGGATCCTCTCTTCGCGGTGAGTGCCGACCTTGCGCCGGGTTGACCGGACGTCAACCGCTTAGGACTACGACGGCGCCGATGCGCCTTGTTGCCCTTTTACTCGCGCTGGCAATCGCTGCCTGCTCCCCGCCGGCCGCGGAGGGGCCGCCCGGCGGAGGCGAGCCGCCGCGCCCTGCCTCCACTCGGCTCAGCGACGCGCCGCCCTATCCCGCCGCCGACCCCGCGCTCGCCAAGGCCTATCGCGCGTGGCGGGCGAAGAATGCGCTGCCCGCTGTCGACCTCAGCCCGGCGGGGCCCGCGCAAATCGCTCCGGGCGGCAATCGGATCGGCGGACCGGTGTGGCTCGCCGCCGGCGAGGCGTGGCCGGCCGATCGCAAGGGCAAGCCGATGATCTTCCTCGCGCAGGTCGATTTCGGCGCCATGCCGCGTTTACCCGACTATCCGAAATCGGGCGTGCTGCAGTTCTTCGTGGCCCACGACGAGATGTACGGCGCCGATTTCCAGCGGCCGGAGAAGAGCGACTTTAGGGTCATCTGGCGCCCGGCCTTCGCCCCCGGCGGGCGCATGCAGCACAACCTGCTGCACAAGGGCGCCATTGTCGGCCTCGATTCCCCGCTCGAGGGCAAGTCCTCGCTGACTGGTGTGGCGCTGGCGCCGCGCCGAACGACCCGAATGCCGACCTACAACGACTGGAAGTTCGTCCGAGATTTTACCGCGCTTTACAACCGGAACGGGTGGGGCCGGCTCAATGCGCTGCTCGACGCCCACTTCGCCGAGGAACCCGAGGTGCATCACGTCGGCGGGCACCCCGAGTTCGTGCAGGACGACTGGCGCATGTTCCGGCCCGAATACCGCAAGGCGGACCGGGTGCTGCTCAACCTGTGGAGCGACAAGACCCTGATGTGGGGCGACGCGGGCCAGGGCCAGTTCCTGATCGCGCGCGAAGACCTGCTGAAGCGCGACTTCAGCAAAGTCTGGTATCAGTGGGATTGCAGCTAGCGCGCAGTAGCGTTTCAGGCCTCGTGCACGGTCTTGGGCACCATGCACGCCATCACGCCCTCGCGCCCGTCCTCGCTGCCGTAGCCCGACCACTTGACCCCGCCGAACGGCGAGTCGGCGGCCGAGACGCTGCCGGTGTCGAGCGCCAGCATGCCCGTCTCGACCTCGGCGGCGAGGCGGCGGCGGCGGCCGGCGTCCCTGGTCCAGGCGTAGGCGGCGAGGCCGTAGGGCAGGCGGTTGGCCTCGGCGATCATCGCCTCCTCACCCGCCATCGGGTTGAGGATCGCGACCGGGCCGAACGGCTCATCGTTCATGATCGCCGCCTCGGTGGGCACCTCGGCGAGCACGGTCGGCTGGTGGAAGAACCCCTGGTTGCCGATCCGCTCCCCGCCGGTGAGCACTTGCCCGCCGTGCTCGCGCGCGTCGCCGATGAGTTGCTCCATCCGCTGCAACCCGCGGTCGCTCGCCATCGGGCCCATCGCGGTGTCGGCGTCGAACCCGCTGCCGACCTTGATCGCCTTGGTCCGCCGGGCGAAGCCGTCGCGGAAGCGCTCGTAGACCGGCTGCTCGATCAGGAAGCGGGTCGGGCTGACGCAGACCTGGCCGGCGTTGCGGAAGGCGTTGGCGGCCATCGTGTCGAGTGCCGCGTCGATGTCGGCGTCGGCGAACACCAGCACCGGGGCGTGCCCGCCGAGCTCCATTGTCGCGATCTTGAGGTCGTCGGCCGCAAGCTTGGCAAGGTGCTTGCCGACCGCAGTCGAGCCGGTGAAGGTCACTTTGCGGATGATGGGCGAGGCGAGGAGGTGGGTGCTGACCTGGTCGGGCACGCCGAACACGCACTGCACCGCGTCGCCCGGCACACCCGCGTCGATGCAGGCCTGCACCAGCGCGAGGCCGGCCGAGGGCGTCTCTTCCGATGGCTTGACGATCACCGAGCAGCCGGCGGCAAGCGCGCCGCCGATCTTGCGCATGACGTTGAGCGAGGGGAAGTTCCAGGCCGCGAACCCGGCGACCGGACCGACCGGGTGGTATTGCACCTCCACCCGCTGGCCCGCCGGACGGACTAGCGTGCGGCCGTAGGTGCGCTTGATCTCCTGTGCGTAGAATTCGAGCAGCATGGCGGAATAGACCGTCTCGCCGATCGCTTCCTTCAGGGGCTTGCCCTGCTCGCGGGTGAGCGCCTCGCCGATGGCGGGAGCGCGCTCGCGGATCAGCGCGGCGGCCTTGAGCAGCACCGCGGTGCGCTGGTCGGGCGAAGTGTCGCGCCAGGTCTTGAAGCCGCGGCTCGCCGCCTCGAGCGCGCGGTCGAGATCGGCGGCGGTGGCATGCGGGACGCTGCCGATCGCTTCACCGGTGGCGGGATCGAGGATGTCCGCGCTGTCGCGCCCCTCCCCGGTCAGCGCCTCGCCGGCGATCAACAGGGTGCAAGCGGGATGGTCGGCCATGGGAGTCTCCTTTGCCATCCGCGTTGGCGCGCGCCCGCCGACGCGTCAATGCGGTCTGGCGCGGTTCAGCATCGCGCGGCTAAGCGCCGGTCCATGATCATCCGCACGCTCGCCCTCGCCCTGCTCCTGTCCGCTCCCGCTGTTGCCCAGACCGCGCCCGAGCAGGGACCGCCCGCGCCGCTGTCGCTGCAGCAATCGACCGCGCTAAAGTGCTCGGCCGCGTTCGCGCTGGGCGCGGCGATGCAGGCGCGTGGGCAAGGCAAGGAGTGGGCGCCGCTGCTGCCGCGCGGGCGTGAATTCATGGTCCGCACCTCGGCGCAGGTCATGGACGACACCGGGCGCAGCCGCGACCAGGTCGCCGCCGAGCTGACCGAGCAGGCGCGCGTGCTGGGCGAGCCCGGCGCCCTCGCCGCGGCGATGCCGCCGTGCCTGCTGCTGCTCGACGCATCGGGGCTCTAGCGCGGCGAACCGAGCATCGCGTTCAGCGCGGGGCAAGCGCCGGCCCCTACAATTCCGCGGTTTCGTGATCCGAATCGACGAGGTTTTCGCCATGCGCCTGATCGCCATGACCGCCGTAATCGCCGCGCTCGCCGCGCCCATTCCCGCGTTCGCGCAGGACCGCACCGAGGAAGACGCCGCGCGGGTCGCCGATACGCTGGGCAATCCCGCGGTGCAGGAAGGTATTGCGAACGGCGTCGCCGCCGCGAGCGAAGCTCTGCTCGACGTGCCGCTCGCCCCGCTGGCGCGCGCCGTGGCGCGGGCCTCGGGCGAAGACGAGCGCGACATCGATCCCAATATGACCCTGCGCGACGTCTCGCCCGAGACGCAGAACCTGCCCGAGGAAATCCACCGCGCCCTTCCGCGCGCGATGGGCGCGATGGCGGGCATGGCCGGCGGCGTGTCGGAAATGATCCCCGCGCTGCGCGAGGCCGCCCGCCGGATGAAGGACGCGGTCGACCGCGCTGGCACATACTGATTTTTCGGCCCTAACGCCGTCTCTCGGCCATAGATTTGCGCCTGCCGCTGGTGCATGACCGGCGGCCATGTGGCGCCTCTATCAATTCCCGCTCTGCCCGTTCAGCCGCAAGGTCCGGCTGCTGATGTCCGAGAAGGGCATCGGCTACGAACTGTGGCGCGAGAACCCGTGGGAAGCGAGCGACGGTTTCTGGCGCTTGAACGCCGCCGGGCGGACTCCGGTCCTCGAGGACAAGGCCAAGGGCGTGGTCCTCGCCGATAGCCGGGCGATCTGCGAGTACTTCGAAGAGACGGTCGACCGCGCGGCGATGATCAACGGCACCGCCGCCAACCGCGCGGAGATCCGCCGGCTGGTCGCGCTGCTCGACGAGAACTTCTACGGCGATGTCACCGCGCCGCTCCTCCACGAGCGGATGAAGAAGCGCATCGTCCTGCGCCAGCCGCCGGACAGCCGGGTCCTGCGCGAGGCGATGAAGCTGGCGCACGAGCATCTCGAATACATCGACTGGCTGGTCGACACCCGCGCCTGGCTTGCCGGCAGCACGATGAGCCTCGCCGACCTCGCCGCCGCGGCGCAGATCTCGGTCGCCGCCTACCTCGGCGGGATCGACTGGACCGGCCACGAACAGTCGCGCGGGTGGTACTCGGTGTTCAAGAGCCGGCCCAGCTTCCGCCCGCTGCTGACCGAACGGATGGAAGTGATCCAGCCGCCGGTCCACTACGCGCAAGTGGATGCTTAATTCGATAGGCCCTCAAGCGCCGGGCGGGACGCGTCCGCGCCCCTTGGCTTTCCTCGCATAAGCTCGGGCGGCCGTTCGGCCTTGCGGTCCGCCGTGGGCGGTCCGTCATTGTCGAGGACCGTTCCTCTCCCCATATCGGAAGCCAAGGAGAGCTTCCGATGACGATCGACTTCAAGAACCTCTCGGCCGCCGAATGGCGAGAGAAGCTGAGCCCCGAGCAGTTTCACGTCCTGCGCGAAAAGGGCACCGAGCGCGCCTTCACCGGCAAGTACGACAAGAACAAGGCCGCGGGCGAGTACCGCTGCGCCGGGTGCGGCGAACTGCTGTTCGACAGCGAGGGCAAGTACGACAGCGGTTGCGGATGGCCCGCCTTCCACACGGCCGCGGACAGTTCGGCGATCGATGAGCACCGCGACACCAGCTATGGGATGGTCCGCACCGAAGTTACCTGCGCCAAGTGCGAGGGGCACCTCGGCCACGTGTTCCCGGACGGTCCGCGCGAGCATGGCGGCATGCGCTATTGCATCAACTCGGCCTCGATCGACTTCACCCCGCGCGACGCCGGGAAATCCTCCGCGCAATAACCGTTCACGCGCGGTTCCATCTCGCCTATGCACCAGCGCCACAATGAGGGTGTCGGAATAATCGATGGCGGAGCGGGGAAGCCGGCGCGCAGCTGCCGAGGCGCAACGCAGGCGGCAGTCGGACAAGCGGCCGAGTAACCGCGGACGCGCGCAGCCGGCGACCGAACGCACGGGCTGGCGGCTGTGGCTGCGGCGGTTGTTTGTGTGGGGCGGCGCCGCTGCCCTGCTCGGTGCGCTGTTCCTCGGGCTCGCGGTGGCCTTCGCCGCGCGCTCGCTGCCCACCTATTCAGCGCTCAAGGCGACCCAGCCGGGCCAGACGATCGTCGTGCGCGCACGCGACGGGAGCGAGGTGCTCGAGCTCGGGCCGAGCTACGGCCGCTGGCTCGACCGCAACCAGATCCCGCAGGTGATGAAGGACGCGATGGTCTCGGTCGAGGATCGCCGCTTCTATTCGCACCCCGGCGTCGATCCGATCGGCCTGGCCCGCGCCGTGTATGTCTGGCTGACCGGCGACAAGCGGCTGCAGGCGACCTCGACCATCACCCAGCAGCTCGCGCGCAACCTGTTCCTCAATTCCAACCGCTCGTTCGATCGCAAGCTGCGCGAGGCGATCCTGGCGATGGCGCTGGAGGCGAAGTTCTCCAAGGAGCAGATCCTCGAGCTCTATCTCAACAAGGTCTATTTCGGCGGCGGCGCGTACGGAGTGGATTCGGCCAGCCGCAAGTTCTTCAGCCACGACGCGACGCACCTCTCGACCGCCGAGGCCGCGATCATCGCCGGGCTGGTCAAGGCGCCGAGCCGCTTCTCGCCCACCGCCGACGTCGATGCCGCGGTGGATCGCGCCAACGTCGTGCTGGCGCTGATGCGCGAACAAGGCCGCATTTCGGCAAGCGAGGCCGAGGTCGATCCGAGTGCAGTGAAGCTCAAGAAGGACGAGAGCCAGAATTCGGTCCGCTACTTCACCGACTGGGCGCTGCCGCAGCTCGATATCCTCCTGCCCGAGACGACCGAGCCGATCCAGGTGTGGACCACGATCGATACCGGCATGCAGCAGGCCGCGGCGACCGCGATCAAGTCGAACGTGCCGGGCGGCGCGCAGGGCGCGCTCGTCAGCATGGACCGCGACGGGGCGATCCTGGCGATGGTCGGCGGCACCGACTACGTCACCACCAACTACAACCGCGCGACCGAGGCGCTGCGGCAGCCCGGATCGGCGTGGAAGCTGTTCGTCTACCTCGCCGCGCTGGAGGCCGGCTACACGCCCGAGGACACCGTCAAGGACGTGCCGGTGACCATCGACGGGTGGAGCCCGCGCAACGACGGTCGCAACTACGCCGGCGAGATCAACGTGCGCACCGCGTTCGCTTACTCCAAGAACACCGTTGCGGCGCAGCTCGGCAACGAAGTCGGCTTTGGCACGGTCGCCTCGATGGCGCGGCGGTTCGGCATCTCGACCCCGATCTCGACCTATCCCGCGATGGTGCTGGGATCGAGCGAGGTGCGCGTGCTCGACATGACCCGCGCGTTTGCCGAGGTCGGCGCGGGCGGCAACAGCCTCGAGCCCTACGGCATCGTCAAGGTCACGACCAACGACGGTGAGGTGCTCTACCGGCACGAGGCGAAGAACCCGACCCGGCTAGTTCCCGACTATGTCGCCGCGGGTATGACCGACCTGCTCCAGACCGCGGTCAGCACTGGCACCGGACGCGCGGCGCAGATCGGGCGCCCGGTGGCGGGCAAGACCGGCACCACCAGCTCCAACAAGGACGGCTGGTTCCTCGGCTTCTCCAGCGGCATCACCACCGGTGTTTGGATGGGCCGCGACGACGCCAAGTCGATCCCCAGCCTCCACGGCGGCACCGCGCCCGCCCAGGCGTTCGCGGCGTACATGAAGTATGCGGTGCGCAATCGCCCGGTCGAACAGTTCAACACCGAGCTCAAGCTGCCCGAATGGCAGCTCGAGCCCGACGACGAACAGATGTACGGCAACCCCGACGATTATTACTACACCGACGACAGCGGCAACCTGGTCGAGCCGCAGCGACCCGGTGACGGCTCCACGCCCGCGGGCCCGGACCCCTTCCCGCCGCAGGGCGAGCAAGCCGTGCCCGGTCCCACAGCGCCGGTTGGCGGACGCCGTCCTCAGCCGGCCGACGATGGCAGCCAGGCGGCGAGCGACGACTTCCTCAATCGCGCCACCGGTAACGTGCCGCCACCAGCGCCTGTGCCGACGGCACGGGCGCGGCCTGTGCCGACGCCGTCACAGCCCGCCGCGACGCCACGCCCCTAGGCGGGCAGCGGGAAGCGCATCGTCACCTCGATACCGGCTGGGGTGAAGCTGCGGTCGATCGAGCCCCGCAGCTGGCGTGCGGCGCTGGTCATCAACAGGCTGCCGAAGCCGGTGCGTGCCGGTGCGCTGGTGTCGCCCGCGTGCTCCTCGCGCCAGTCGAGGCGCAGGTCCTCGCCATCGCGCCGCCACTCCACCCGCAGCAGCCCGCCGCTCGACCAGCAGCCGTACTTGACCGCGTTGGTGGCGAGCTCGTGAAGCACCAGCCCCAGCGGAGTGATTTGCCGGGCGGGCAGGAACACCGCGGTCCCGTCGAGCGCAGCCCGGCGTTCGGACGAAAGATACGGCCGGATCGCGGTCTCGATGAGCGTGCGTAGCGCCACACCGCCATCCTCCGGCGCGCCCTGCGTCACCTGGTGCGCGGCGAGGAGGGCGTGAATGCGGTCGGCGATGCTGTCGACCACCGGCTTGGCCTCGGGCAAATCCTTGCCGCTCATCCGCACGATGGCGAGGATCACCGCGAACAGGTTCTTGACCCGGTGGTTGAGCTCGCGCGCCAGCAGGTCCGCCCGATCGCGGGATTCGGCCACCAGGGCGGCACGTGCGGCCTCGGCGTCGGCGCGAGCGGCGCGGCCGACGAGGCGGTAGCCGAGCCCGAGGGCAAACAGCAGCATGACCGACAGGCCGACCAGTAGCGGGATCACCCGGGCCTCAGCCCGCGCGCTGTCGTCGGTCGCCTCGCGCAACTGTGCATCCTCGATCGCCTCGAGCTCGCGGATGGATGCGCGCAGGCGCTCCATCACTTCCTGTCCCTCGTCGGTGAGGATGCGCTTGCGCGCCTCGAGCACGTCACCGCGGTCGATCAGCGCGACCGAGTCCGAAATTTCCCCGAACTTGGAGGTGGTGAGGTTCTCGACCTGATCGAGCAGTTCGCGCTGGCGATCGTTGGCCTCGGGCTCGACCAGCTGGCGCAAATGTACGAGCGCCGGCGCATACTGCTCACGCGCCATGCGATACGGGCCGAGATACCGCTCGTCGAGGGTGATGAGATAGCCGCGCTGCCCCGTCTCGGCATTGAGCGCGGCGCGGTTGATGCTGGCGAGTTCGGCCAGGACCTCGCTCGTCCGCCGCGCCTGCGCGCGCTCGGTCCGCTCGGCCTCTACGGTCTGGAAGATCAGCAGCACCGCGCCGATCAGTGAGGCGGCGACGAGCCCGAACGCGATCAGGTTGCCGCTGCGCGCCAACAGCCGGCGCAAAGCCGGACGCAGCCCGGATGTGCGTTCCGTCCCGTCCATGTGCCGGAACTTACGCGCTAAACGCCAGCCAAGCTAGTGCGCGGCGCCCCAGCTCTTGCCGGTGCCGATGTCGATTCCGAGCGGCACGTCGAGCGCGACCGCGGGCAACGCCGCTTCCGCCATGACGCGCTCGATCACCGGCGCGGCGGCGGCGACGTCGCCTTCGGGCAGTTCGAACACCAGCTCGTCGTGCACCTGCAGCAGCATCCGTACGTGGCCGAGGCCAGCGGCTTCCAGCGCGGGCATCATCCGCGCCATCGCGCGCTTGATGATGTCGGCGCTGGTCCCCTGGATGGGCGCATTGATCGCGGCGCGCTCGCTGCCGGCGCGTTCATTGGGGTTCTTCGAGTTGATCCGCGGGAACCACGTCTTTCGCCCGAACAGCGGCTCCGAGTACCCCTTCTCGCGCACGCTCTCGAGCGTCGCGTGGATGTAGTGTTGGATGCCGGGGAAGCGTTGGAAGTAGGTATCGATGATCGCCTGCGCCTCGTCCGCCTCGATCCCCAGCCGGCCGCCGAGGCCCCAGCGGCTGATGCCGTAGAGGATCGCGAAGTTGACCGTCTTGGCCTTCGCACGGGTGTCGCGGTCGACGGTGCCGAACATCTCCTGCGCGGTGCGCGAGTGGATGTCCTCGGCGGCGGCGAAAGCCTCCTTCAAGGGCGGCACGTCGGCCATGTGCGCGGCCAGCCGCAGCTCGATCTGGCTGTAGTCGGCGGCGAGGAGGACGTTGCCTTCTTCCGCTACGAACGCCTCGCGGATCTGGCGGCCGATCTCGGTGCGGATGGGGATGTTCTGCAAATTGGGATCGGTCGAGGAAAGCCGCCCGGTCTGCGCGCCGACCAGACTGTAACTGGTGTGCACCCGCCCCGTATCGGGGTTGATCGCGGCCTGCAGCGCATCGGTGTAGGTGCTCTTGAGCTTGGTCAGCTGGCGCCATTCGAGCACCTTGGTCGCGACCTCCGCGCCCTGCCCGGCGAGTCCCTCGAGGATCGCCTGGACGGTCGAATACATGCCGCTCTTGCCCTTGCGGCCGCCCTTGTAGCCCATCTTGTCGAACAGCACGTCGCCCAGTTGCTTGGGGCTGCCGATGGTGAACTCGACCCCGCAGCAGTCCCACACCTCGCGCTCGATCCGGGTGATCTCGCGCGCGAATTCCTCGGACAGGCGCGCCAGTTGCTGGCGGTCGACCTTGATCCCGTGGCGCTCCATCTGCGCGATCACCGGGATCAGCGGGCGGTCGACCCGCTCGTACACCTGGGTGCCGCCTTCGGTCGCTAGGCGCGGCCTGAGGTGCTTCCACAGGCGCCAGGTCACGTCGGCATCCTCGGCGGCGTATTCGGTCGCGCGATCGAGCGGCACCTCGCCGAACGGGATCGTCTTCTTGCCGGTCCCGCGCACTTCCTTGAAGGTCAGCGTGGTGTGGCCGAGGTGGCGCTCGGACAGCTCGTCCATCCCGTGCCCGCCGCCGATCCCGTCTAGGCTGCGCCCGGCGTCGAGCGCGAAGCTGACGATCATCGTGTCGTCGATCGGCGCGACGGCGATCTTCGCGCAGCGGGCGAGGATCGAGATGTCGTACTTGATGTTCTGCCCTACCTTGCGGACCGCCTCGCTCTCGAGCAGCGGCCGCAGCGCGTCGTAAGCCGCCTGGCGCTCGATCTGCACCGGCACTTGCGCGAACATGTCGCTGCCGCCGTGGCCCAGCGGGATGTAGCAGGCGTCGTTCGGGCTGAGCGCGAGGCTGATGCCGGCCAGCTCGGCCTTCATCGCGTCGAGGCTGCTGGTTTCGGTGTCGATCGCCACCAGCCGTGCGGCATAGGCGCGCTCGATCCAGTGCGAGAGACGCTCCATGCTGGTGACGCACTCGTAGGCCGATCGGTCGACCGGCGGCATCTCGGGCAGGGGTTGGCGGTTGCCCTCGGGCGCCGCGGGCGCTCCGGCGTTCTGCGGCTTGGCGGGATTGAGCTGGGTCGGCCGCTCGGGGCTGCCCTTGCCGCCGTCGAGCCGCTTCAGAAGGCTGGTGAAGCCATGCTCCGACAGGAACGCCGCGAGCGGTTCGGGCGGCACGCCGTCCAGCTTCATGTCGTCGATCGCGATCGGCAGCTCGCAGTCTTCCTTGAGCTGGACCAGCACGCGGCTGAGCTCGGCCATTTCGCGGCCCTCGATCAGCCGGTCGCGCAGCTTGCCCGCCTTCATCTCGGGCGCGGCATCGAGCGCGCCCGTCAGGCTGCCATAGTCCTGGATCAGCTTCGAGGCGGTCTTGGGACCGATGCCGTAGATGCCCGGCACGTTGTCCACGCTGTCGCCCATCAGCGCGAGGACGTCGCCGACCAGCTCGGGCGGAACACCGAACTTCTCGACCACTTCGGGGATGTCGATCCGCTGGTTTTTCATTGTATCGAGCATGTCGATACAGCCGCCCTCGACGCCGTCGTGCGGCTCGGCGCAGCGGCCGACGAGCTGCATCAGGTCCTTGTCGCTCGAGACGATGGTCACATCCCACCCGCGGCGGGTCGCTTCGCGGGCGTAGGAGGCGATGAGGTCGTCCGCCTCGAGATCGTCCTCCTCGATGCACGGCAGGCTGAACGCGCGGGTGGCGTCGCGGATCAGCGGGAACTGCGGGACGAGGTCCTCGGGCGGCGGCGGGCGGTTCGCCTTGTACTGGTCGTAGAGCGCATTGCGGAAGCTGGTCGAGCCCTTGTCGAGGATCACCGCGAGGTGCGTCGGGCCGTCGGCCCTGTCGAGGTCGTCGGCGAGCTTCCACAGCATGGTGGTGTAGCCATAGACCGCGCCGACAGGGGTGCCGGCTGGATTGGTGAGCGGCGGCAAGCGGTGATAGGCGCGGAAGATGTAGGCCGATCCATCGACCAGGTAGAGGTGCTGCTTGTCGGCCATCGCGGCCTGCTAGCAGCCCCGCGGCGCCGGGTCAGCCCGATTCCGCGTGCGCGCGACCAGCGCTCGTCTCAGTGGTCGTCGCGGGCGTGATCCTCGCGCCGCTTGCGCGCTTCGCGGCTGCGCAGCAGCTCCTTCCACGCGGGCTCGTAGATCACCGCCAGGATGAGCAGGACGATCAGCCCGCCGATCAACAGGATGGAGAAGAGCTGGCTCATTTTGCGACCGTTCGGCTGAGGGGCTCGGCGGACTGCGATCCCGCGTTCGGTGTGGCCCTAGCAGAGAGGTGTCGCGGCCGGTATCTGTAAATCGTTAGGCGGCGCGAAGCGTAGCCGGCCACAGCCGCGGCGAGACGCGTCCGCCAAAGCGGACTTGCACTGCCACAAAGTTGCCATTATTTCGGGCGGGCACGGCGACACCGCCGGGCTTTGTTCAAAGGAACATCGTATTATGCGTAAGATCATTCTCGCCGCCGCTGCCGGCGCCGCCGCCCTGACCCTCTCGGCTTGCTCGGAGAAGACCCAGGACG
>JAEWKG010000209.1 GCA_023386135.1 Pseudomonadota bacterium
TGCCCGCGAGTGGCGGGGCAGAGGCGCTGCGGGCGCGCGGGGCGCCGGCCCCGCGCACCTTTCAAGCTCAGCCGGCCGGGACGATGCGCACTTCGACCGCCTTGGCGGGGACGAGATAGCGCTTTGCCGCGGCGGTGAGGTCCGCCGGAGTGATCGCCTCGAGCACCGCCGCGCGGGTGCGGCGGCGTTCGAGCAGCTCGGGCCGGCTCTGCGCTTCGGCGACGAGGCTCGACCAGCTGCCGTTCTCGCGCAGCTGGCGCTGCCAGCGTTCGAGGATCGGCTTGCGGGCACGCAGGATCTCGTCGTCGCTCGGCGGGGTGGCGGCGAGGTCGCTGGCGATCTGGCGCACCGCCTTGGCCACCGCATCCATCGAGCCCTGTGCCGCGGGTGCGGACGCCATCAGGTAGCCGAAGCCTTTGTAGGTGTCCGAATCGACCGACTGCGCATTGGGCGTGTAAGTCGCACCCAGTTCCTCGCGCACCACGTCGATGAGCCGCAGCTGCAACACCGCCGCCAGCAGGTCTCGCGTGAGCGAGTCCTTGAAGTTGCTGTCGTCGGTGGTGGGCCAGGCGAGCGCGATCGCGCCCTGGTCGGCCGCGCCGGCGTGGGTGATGGTGCGGACCGAGGTGTCGGTGGTGAAGTGCGCGGGGCGCAGGTCCGCGGGTCTCGCGCCCGCCTCGCCGCGCGCAGGGAGCGCGCCGACCGTGCTGGCCACCGCGGCGATTGCCGCCGCTTCGTCGAAGTCCCCGGTGAGGCCGATCTCGATCCCGCCCTTGGCGAGCTGCGGGGCGAGCGCGGTCTTCACCTCGTCGAGCGTGCGCGCGGTCAGCTGCGAAGGATCGCCGATGCAGAACCGGGCGTCGTTGCCGGTCAGCACATAGGGGATCGCGATCGCCGCCAGCTGCGACGGATTGGTGCCGATGTTGCGACCGATCACCGGGCCCATACCGGCCCACTGCGCCTGCGTCGCGGGATCGTAGGCTGGATCGCTGATTTCGGCCGCGAGCAGCTTCATCTGCAGATCGAGGTCGGCCTGCGTGGTGCCGCCGCCGGCGACGATGCCATCCTCGCCCACCGCGATGCCGATCGCCGCCTGGCGCCCGGCGGTGATGCGCCGCAGTTCGTCGATGTCGTGCTTGCCGAGGCCGTTCAGCGAGGTGAGGATCTGGGCCGCGATCGGCAGGCCCGGCTGGTCCGCCGGGAACACCTGCGCGCCGCTGCCGACCCGCGCGTACCAGGCGATCTTGCCCGGCTCGAAGTCTGTCTTCTTGAGGTTGAGCTCGACCCCGTTGGCGAAGCGGATGGTGCGGATGCCGAGGGCGGCGATGGTTTTGTCGGAGACGATCTTACCCGCCGGACCGAAGCTGCCGTAGGCGAACGCCGCGGTCGCCTGCTCGACCGGCGCGGAGACGGCGACCTTGGCGCTATCGGCGAGGAGGCCTGCGACGACAGCGTCCCCGCCTTCGATCGGCGCCTTGGTGGCGACGTGGATCAGAGTCGGGCCGCCCTGCCACGCGGCGCGGAACGCTTCGCTCACCGCCTCGGGCGTCAGCGTCGGATCGAGCGCGTTGTAGAGCGCGAGGTTGGCTTCGGGCGAGAGGAACACGCTGTCGGACAGCGAAGCGGTGGCGAGACGGTCGGCGATGCCGGCGCTCTGGCGGCCGCCTTCCTGCTTGACCGCGTTCTCGAGCGCGGTGCGAATGTTAGCCTTGGCCTCGACGACCTCGGCGGCGGTGAAGCCGTACTGGACCGCTGCACGCAGTTGCTGCTCGCCCAGGCCCAGAGCCTGCTGCCACATACCGTCCTTGGCGACGAACAGCGCGGTCGCGGCGTGCGCGGTGCGCGATACGTCCTGCACCGCGCCCTGGCCGAACAGCAGCGGGCTGTCGGGCTTGCGGGCGAGGGTGTTTAGGCGGTTGGAGAGCGCCACACCGGCGATCGATTCCAATGTCTGGCGGCGCTCTTCAGCCACGCTGTTGGCGGGCGCGGCGTAGGGGCTGATGCGGTCGAACTCGACGATCTCGGGCACCGAAGGGTCGGTGAAGGTCGCCACCACCGGCGTGGCGACGGCGGGGATGGCCGGAACGTAGCTTTCGAGGCTCTTGCCCTTGCCCTTCCAGCCCGAGAAGCGGGCGCGGATTTCCTTCTCCATCGCGTCGACATCGAAGTCGCCGACCATCACCAGCGTCGCGCGCTCGGGACGGTAGTAGCCTTCGTAGAACGCCTTGAGCTGCGCCGGGGTGATCGCGGCGAGCGTGTCAGGCGTGCCGACGATCGAGGGGCCGAAGCGGCCGCCGGGAATCTCGCGCCCCAACGCATCGAGCTGGCGGCGCAGCTGCGGCGAATTGCGCACGCGGTATTCGGAGACGAGGATGCCGCGCTCGCGGTCCACCGCGGCGGGGGCGAGGGTGAGCTCGCTGGCGATCTCGCGCATGAAGGTGAGCGCGCCGTCGACCGTCTCGGGGTTCAGGTTGGGCAGGTCGAGCTTGTAGGTGGTGTGCTCGATATCGGTCTCGGCGTTGGTGTCGGCGCCGAACGCCAGGCCCAGCCGCTCGAGCCGCTTGACCAACTCGCCTTCGGGAATGTTGGTCGAGCCGTTGAAGGCCATGTGCTCGATGAAGTGCGGAATGCCGGCCTGGCTGGTCTCCGCCTCGCGCATGCCGACATCGAAGGCGAAGCGGATCACGGCGGCCCCCTTGGGCGTCTCGTTGTGCTTTAGCGCGTAGCGCATGCCGTTGGGCAGCACGCCGAAACGGACCGAGGGATCGGCGGGGAGGTCGGCGGACTTGAGGTTCCAGGCCGGGATGCCGGTGGTCGCCGCGGCGGCCGGTGCGGCGGCGGTGGCGGTGTCCTGCGCCAGCGCGGGTGCGGCAAGCCCGGCGGCGGCGATCGCCAGCAGCGATGCGCCCAGCGCGGACGGCAGGCGGCGCGCGCGGCGCGCGGT
>JAEWKG010000244.1 GCA_023386135.1 Pseudomonadota bacterium
GCCTCGGTGTCGATCAGCTTGAACATCGCCGCCATGTCGATCAGCCCCTGGCGGATCGTGCGGTAGACCATGCCGAGCATGTCGAGCGGGCGGAACAACTGGGTGAGGTAGGTCTGCACCGCGACCAGGTCGCCGACCGAGAGCTTGCCCTTGCTCCACTGCCAGACGGTGAAGCCGAGCGCGAACAGCATCAGCGCGTTCATGATCAGCGCCTGCGTGATGTTGAGCAGGCCGAGCGAGTTCTCGCTCTTGATCGCGGCCTCGGCATAGGCGCCCGCCGCGCGGCCGTAGCGTTCGCGCTCGCGGGCCTCGGCGCCGAAGTACTTCACCGTCTCGTAGTTGAGCAGCGAATCGACCGCGCGGGCCAGCGCCGTGCCGTCGAGGTCGTTCATCTGCTTGCGCAGCGCGGTGCGCCATTCGGTGATCGTGCGGGTCGCGAAGATATAGATCGCGACCGTGATCGCTGTCGCCACAACCAGCGGCAGGCCGAACATGGTGTAGAAGATCGCCGCGACCGCGATCAGCTCGAGCACGGTCGGCGCGATATTGAACAGCAGGAAATAGAGCATCGCGTCGATGCTCTTGGTCCCGCGCTCGATGGTCTTGGTGACCTCGCCGGTGCGGCGGCTGAGGTGGAAACGCAAGCTGAGCTCGTGCAGCCGGGCAAAGGTGTCTTCGGCGAGGTGCTGGGTAGCCTCCTGCCCGACCCGTTCGAACACGATGTTGCGGGTGTTGTCGAACGCGGTGCCCATGAAGCGCGCGGCGACGAAGGCGATCACGAAACTCAAGGCGACCCACAGCTGCGGGTTACCGCGCGCGGCCATGGTATCGACCACGTGCTTCATCGCCAGCGGGGTTACCAGCGTGATCGCCTTGGCCATCAGCACCAGCACGAGCGCCGCGGCAATGCGCAGGCGCAGGTCCTTGCGGTCGCGCGGCCATAGGTAGGGCACGAACCGCTTGAGCGTCGCCCAGCCGTCGTACTCGGGGGCAGGAGAGGGCGGGGCGTCGGGCGGCATGCCGCGCCCATGTGGGCGGCGCGCGCCGCTTAGGCAATGCGTCGCGCGCTAGCTTGGCCGCTCGGAGCCCGGCGGGAGATCGAACAGCACGGTCCGCTCGGCGAAGTCGATCGCTACCCGGTCGAACGAGCGGAGGTCGCTGACGCCGAGCACCATCGCCGGCTTGTCGCGCAGGCCGAGCGCGGCGAAGGCCGGAGCATCGGCGTAGGCGATCGGCAGGTTGTTGACCCACATCCGCCCGATCTCGAGCGTCTTCGCGTAGCCGAGCGGCGCGGTCACGGTGGCGCCGGTGACGTCGGTGGAGGTCACGTTTTCCTCGCGGTGCGAGCGTAGCCGGCGTTGCAAGGCGAGATTGCCCATCGATCCTTGCGCGCCGGTGTCGATGATAACGGCGGTGTGCACTCCGTCGACCAGCGCGTCGGTGATGATCAACCGCCCGAGCTTGCGCCGCGCTCGCACGATAATCTCGTAGCCGCGGTTGCCGCCGAGCGCGGCGGAATCGTCGACCGCGATGCTTTGCTTTTTAAAGTCGATCAGCACGCGCAGGTTCTGCAAGGAATCGAGCCCGAGGATGCCGTCGGCCCCGACGTGCGCCTCCTCCAGCAGGGGAGACTCGAGCGCGTCGAACACCCGGGCGGCGAACTCGAGCCCATCGAGGCGGACGACTTCGACCTCCTTGGTCGCCGCCATCCCCACCAGCGTTGCGCGATGCAGCGTCGGCAGCCCCAGGCGGTCGCGCAAGGCACGGGTGACCACGGTCGCCTGTGCGCCGGTGTCGATCATGAAATGGAACGGGCCCTGGCCCTCGATGGTGACGGGGACCGTCATCCGGTCGTAGCGGTCGGTGCCGCTCTCGACGATCTCGGTCGGGGGACCGTCCGGCTCGGCGGCGTCCTGCGCCAGCACGGGAGCGGCGACGACCAGGGCGGCAATGAAAGCGGACAATCGGGCCATGGCGGCGCTCTCCCGCCGCGATACTACCACGCCTCGCGCCGCCGCGCGAATCAGGCGGGGGTCAGCTCCCGGCGGAGGACGAAGGCGACAATCTCGCCGACCGCGCCGCGCGCGAAGGTGAGCAGGGCGGCGAGGTACGCGGCGCCGCCGATCGCGGCGAGCACCGCCAGCTCGGCTGGGGCGGGCAGCGCAGGCAGTGTCATCCGTGCCGCCAGCACCGCGGCCGCCATTACCGCGGTTGCGGCGACCGCCGGGGCGAGGGCGGCGGCAAGCTCGCGCGCGCGCACTCCGATCTTGGGCAGGGTCAGGGCGTAGGTAAACGCGAGCAGCGCCGGCGCGCCGATCCACCATGCCGTCACGAGGCCCTGCGGCCCGAAGCGGATGCCGGCGAGGAACAGCAGCGGGAAGATCACCGCACCCGCGCCGTTGGTCATCATGTAGGTACGCGGCCGGCCCATCCCGTTGGTCGCCGGGCTGCACACGATCTGCAGCGCGAAGGCGGGCATGGCGAGCGCGAGACCGGCGACGATCGGCGCCATCGCAGTCCACTTCGGCCCGAACAGCGTCGCCACCGCTGGTGCCGCGACCAGCGACAAGCCGACGTATGCCGGCATCACCACCAGTGCGACCGTGCGCTGGATGCGCAGGAAGAACGGACCCAATGGCTGGCCCGTCTTGTAGAGCTCGGCGAAAGTCGGGAAGCACACCTCGTTGATCGGCGGCAGGAAGCGCGCGGTGATGATGAGGGTGAGGAACAGCGCTTCGGAATAGAGGCCGAGCTCATGCGGCGCGAAGGTGCGCCCGGCGATGACGATGTCGCTCTGGCTCTGGACGATCCACAGGAACTGGCAGATCGTCAGCGCTCCGCCGAAGGTAACGAGATCGCCGGCGCCGCGCAGGTCGAACACTGGTTTCACCAGCACGCGCGCCGCGAGGGTGAGGCCGATCGCACGGGTCGCGAACATCGCGATGGGCGCGTAGACCAGCGCCCACACCCCGAACCCGAACCACGCGAGGGAAAGGGCGGTCGCCGCGCCGATCATCGAGCTGGCGAAATTGACGATGCCCTGGCTGCGAAACTCGATCCGCCGCGCGAGCAGCTCCTGCGGGAGGGCGGCGAAGGGAATGGTCAGGAAGATCAGCGCCTGGATCCGCAGCATCGGCGCGATCAGCGGCTCGCCATAATAGCGCGCGGCAAACGGGGCGAGCAGGAGTTGGGCCAGCGCCAGCCCGCCGTTGAGGAGTAGCAGAAGCCCGAACACCTGGCCGATGCGCCGCTCGTCGATCCGGTCGGTCTGGATCAGCGAGGTCGCGAAGCTCTGCCCGTTGAGGAAGGCGAGCGCGGTCACCACCGCCTGGCTCATCGCATAGAGGCCGTAGTCGCTGGGCGAGAGCAAGCGCACCACCGCGATGGTCGAGGCCCAGGTGACGATCTGGCCGAGCACTTGCGTGCCCCAGCGCCACGCGAGCGCGCTGCGCACACGGGCGGTCAGCCCCGCGCCTGAGCCCTCGGCGGCCGGGATCGGATGCATCGCGGTCATGGCTCTCGCGGATAGCGGGGAAAGGTGAAGAAATGCCGAGGGCTCAATGGTTTCCCGAGGGCGCGCGGGAACCGGCGCCCGAAGCCGTTCGTTACCGGATTCGCACCCGCCAAGGCCCTGAAGTCGGCCGAAAGCGGGCTGGAAACGCCGAATTTCGTAAGGCCCTCAATGACTTGAGATGGCCACGAAATAAAATTGCAAAAAGGCGTTGACCCGACTCAGGCCCCTCCATATATGGCCTCTCACCGACGCGGTGCTGACGGTTTTCGAACTGACTCACTCGCTCCGGTCGCCAACATAGTCGGATAGCCGGTCCCCCGGTGTAAATCGGGGATACCATCGCTGTCCGCCTTATAATGTTGAGTGGCTCTTTGACATCGTTGGTTTTTGATGAAGGGACATGTGGGCGACGGCGCCCGGTCCGGGGGTTTTAAGGCTCCGGATACCGGTTAACTAAGCCGATTGCCACACCCTGATCGCCACCACGGCGGTCTGCGGTGAAGCATGTTCATTCGTATCCATTACGTTTGACAGTGCAGGTATCGGCTCCTTGAAGCTCATGCCGCGCGGGTCAGCGATCGTCAGATCGTGCCCGCATGGTGTGTGACACAAACTTGAGAGTTTGATCCTGGCTCAGAACGAACGCTGGCGGCATGCCTAACACATGCAAGTCGAACGAGACCTTCGGGTCTAGTGGCGCACGGGTGCGTAACGCGTGGGAAC
>JAEWKG010000254.1 GCA_023386135.1 Pseudomonadota bacterium
CGCCTGTGCAATCGAGCGAGCCGCGCCGCCGCCCGGACGCGCCGGCGAGCCAGCCCCGCTCGCAGCCCAAGCCTTCGCCCAAGCCCGCCGGCGGCAGCCGCATCGGCGCCGACTTCCTGCCGGGGCAGGGCAGCAGCACGACCACGCGCGAAACCCGCGTGCCCGCCAGCCAAATCGGCGCGAGCGCGAAGGCGTCGCTGGTCCAAGCGATCGCGCGCAAGATCAAGCCCAAGTGGCAGCCGCCTGACGGCCCCGATGTCGACAAGATCACCACCTTCCTGCGCTTCCGCCTGAACCCCGACGGTAGCCTGCAGGGACGGCCTGAAGTGGTGCGCCAGACCGGGATTAACGACACCAACCGCGCGCAGGCGAGCCGCCATGCCGAACAGGCGATCCGCGCGGTGCAGCTTGCCGCACCCTTCGATCTTCCCGACGAGTACTACAACGCGTGGAAACTCGTCGGCCCGTTCTCCTTCGACTGGAAATTGGCCCAATGACCAAGACCTTTGCCGCCTTCCTGCTGCTTACCGCCTCCGCCACGCCGCTGGCGGCGCAGGATCTCGGCCAGAAGCCCCCAAGCGACACGCCGGTCCAGACGACCGAGGAAGACGGGCTGACAGGCTCGGTGAGCTTCGAGGGTAACCTTGAGGATCTCGGCATCGCCATCCCCATCTTCGCGACCGACCGCGATACACCGACGCCCGCGAACGCCAGCGGGACAGCCGCGCTGGGGCGGGAGCTGGCGCAGGTCGTGTTCAGCGATCTCAAGAACAACGGCCTGTTCAAGCCGGTCGGGCCAGGCTCGCTGCCGCAGCCGGCCTTCGGCGAGATAACCGCGCCTGCCTGGCCGACCTGGTCGGGCCGTAGCGCGGAGATGCTGGTCGAGGGCTATGTCCGCGCCGGAGCCGATGGGCGGCTGACAGTGGGCTGCTACCTCTATGACGTGCAATTGCAGAAGGAGTTGGCGCGTGCCGGGTGGGTCGTCCCTCCGGTCGATTGGCGCCGCGCCGCGCACAAGTGCGCCGACCTCGTCTATTCGCGCCTGTCGGGCGAGAGCCCGTTCTTCGACAGCCGCATCGCCTACATTGCCGAGACCGGCCCCAAGGGGAACCGGGTCAAGCGGCTCGCGATCATGGATTCGGACGGCGCGAACCATCGCTTCATCACCAACGGCCGCGCGACCGCGCTGACACCGCGCTATTCGCCCGATTATCGCAAGCTCATGTACCTGAGCTACGTCGACAAGAACCCGCGCATCTATGTTTACGACATCGGCACTGGGCGCCAGACGTTGGTCACGCAGTCCTCCAACCCGACCTTCGCGCCGCGCTGGTCGCCCGACGGCAGGTGGGTGCTCTATTCGATGGCGGTCGCCGGCAACACTGACATTTACCGCGTGCCCGCGACCGGCGGGCAGAGCGTGCGGCTGACCAACACGCCGGGGATCGACATCGGCGGCTCGTACTCGCCGGACGGGTCCAAGATCGTGTTCGAGAGCGACCGTTCGGGCGTGCAACAGTGCTACGTGATGAATGCGGACGGGTCGAACCAGCAACGGATCAGCTTCGGGGGCGCGCGCTGCGCCACGCCCGAATGGAGCCCGCGCGGCGACCAGATCGCCTTCACCAACGCGAGCAACTTCCACATCTCGGTCATGTCGCCGAATGGCGGCAACGTTCGCGTGCTGACCAGCGGGTGGCAGGACGAAGCGCCGACCTGGGCGCCCAACGGCCGCGTTATCCAGTTCTTCCGCACCGAACGCGGCAGCGGCAAGACCGGGCTCTACCAGGTCGATCTGACCGGCCGCAACGAGCGCCGCCTGCCGACACCGGTCGACGCTTCGGACCCTGCCTGGGGACCGATCCTGCCCTGAAACCATTCGTTTCCCGAAGGGATAAGACGGGTCGCACCGCCTGACGATTGAATGAGGAGAGAACCATGAACCGCCGCATCGTCATCACCGCGCTGCTCGCCGGCACGGCCGTGCTTGCCGGCTGCAAGAAGACTCCGCCGGCCTCGCTGCCGCCCGATCCCACGCCGACCGCTGTCAGCTCGAATTCGGGCGGCGATGACATGGGTGGGGCCGCGGCGCTCGGCACGCAGCAGCACTTCGTCAACGCCGTGAACGGCCAGAACGTGATCTACTTCGACACCGACCAGTATAACGTCGATAGTGCCGATGCCGCCGCGCTGCAGAGCCAGGCAGCCTATCTCAACCAGTACCCCCAGATCTCGATCACGGTCGAAGGACACTGCGACGAGCGCGGCACGCGCGAATACAACCTCGCCCTGGGCGAGCGGCGCGCGAACGCAGCGAAGAACTACCTCGTCAGCCTGGGCGTGGCGGCGAGCCGGATCAGCACCGTGAGCTACGGCAAGGAACGGCCGGTCGCGATGGGCTCGGACGAAGCCTCATGGGCGCAGAACCGCCGCGCCGTCTCGGTGGTGGTGAACTAGCGGCCGAAGATCGACGGCGCGGGCAGCTCGGCAAACACCGGGATCGGGCTCGCGCCGTTGCTTGCATCATGGCGCACGGCCGGGCTGCCTAGCGCGAGCGCGGCGGTTGCCAGCGTCGAGGCGAAGGCGGACAGGATCAGTTTGCGGCTCATCTTGGTCATAGGTTTCAATTAGGGACTGGGATGTTGCATTGCAACAAAAGTCTTGCCGATTGGTTTCCCATCCTTCCTTTCCCCGGCTCGCGCTCCTAGGTTCGCTTCCGTGACTTGCCGACAATCCGCATGACTGGCGCGCGCCGTTCGACCGACTGGGGCTTCCCACGCTGGCGTGGTTACGGCTCCGCGCGCGAGGCGACGACGGTGCGCCTGTGCGACCGCCACGGCTGCGACGAGCCCGGCAACTGTCCGGCCCCCAAGAGCCCCAACAGCCCCGACCGCTGGCATTTCTGCCAGCGCCACGCGGCGGAATACAATTCGAAATGGGACTACTTTGAAGGCCTCAGCAAGGAAGAGGCCGAGGAGCGCGCGCGGACCGAAAAGCGCGACAACGACGGCTATGCCGAATCCGCGCACTACGGCTGGGCGGGCAGCGGCGACGGCACCCGCAGCGCGGACGAAATGCGCGCACTCGAGATGCTGGGCTTGGAGGCCGACGCCGATGCCGCGGCGGTGAAGAAGGCGTGGCGCGAGCGGGCCAAGCAAGTCCACCCCGACGTCAAGCCGGGCGACGCCGAGGCCGCCGCCGAGTTTCAGAAGCTGCAGGTGGCCTACGAAGTGCTGCGCCAGGCCGAAGAACGGAGAGAGTGGCGCGGGTGAGCGCGGTTGCCTCCGTGGCTGCCGAAGACCCGGCCGGCGCCGCGTCGGCCCTGCGCCGTGACGGTGCCGTTCTAGTCGAGAATGTGTGGCCGATCGCGGCAATCGACATGGTGCGGGCAACGGTCCTCGGCCAGCACCCGGAGTTCGAGAACGTCGAGGCTCTCGAAGACTGGCTGGGCGACAAGGAGGAGCGGTTCATCGCCCCGGTCGCGCTCACCGAGGCGCTGCGCGCCACCGGCGTGCTCGACACCCCGGCGCTCGATGCGATCTGCGCCGCCGCGCTCGGCGAAGAATTTGTGTTTGAGGCGTTCGGCATCCTCATGCCGCGTCGGGGCGCCAAGGCGCAGGGCGCGCATCGTGACGGCGGCTTCCTGTTTCCGGACGCAACCATCGACCCGATCCTCCCGCCGAGCGCGCTGACGATCGCGATCCCGCTGGTCGACATCGATCTCGACAACGCGCCGACGGGCATCGCGGTCGGCTCGCACAAGCTGAAGCCGGGCAGCAGCGATGCGCCCCTGGCGGCGGTCCCGGCACCGCGTGGAAGCGCGATTGTCTGGGACTTCCGCACGCTCCACGGCGGGCTCGCGAACACCAGCGACCGCGGGCGGCCCGCGCTCTACTTCACCGCCTGCCGGCCCTTCTGGATCGATCATCGGAATTTTCGCGACACCGCTCGGGCCAAGCTCGTCGGCGACGCCGCCACGATCGCCGCGCTGGGTCCACGCTACATCCGGGCGCAGGCAATGCAGCGCTAACGCCAACGCAAGCTTTGCGAGCTACCGCGCTTCCAACGAGAGGGGATGCGGATGTTCGGACTGTTCAAACGGGATAAGGCACAACTCCTGCCGGACGAGCCCATCGAGCTGAAGGTGGGAATCGAGATCGCGCGGCCCGCCGCCGAGGTCTACGCGCTGCTCGACTTCGGTGACGAGCGGAACCAGATGCGCGCGCGCGGCAACATCGTGCGGCGCGAGAGCGATCGGCCCGAGGTGTACCGCTTGTGGTACGACCGCGCGCCCGACCTCAATTTCCTCTTCACCGTGACCGACGCGGTGCCCGGCGCGCGCTACGCCTTCCTGGCCGACATCGTGCCGCCCGTTGGCCGGCGACTCGGCACGCACGAATGCTACGAGCTCGAAGCGCTCGACGACCGAAGCTGCCGGGTGACCTTCGTCAACACGATCCGGCACATCCCGGGGCTGACCCAGGACGAACTCAGCGACGAGATTGGCAAGTCGACGCTCGCCGCGGCGAACGGTCTCACGAAACTCAAGCTGCAGGCCGAGCTTGGCGTCGCCGCGGTCGAGAACTTCGAGCGCGAGATGCGGCAGCGCTAGACTGCGTCGAGTGCCTGCCGGAAGTCCGCGATCAGGTCGTCGGGGTCCTCGATCCCGATGCTAATCCGCACCAGGTTGTCGGCAATGCCGAGCGCCATCTTGCGCTCGTCGGGCACCGACAGGTGGGTCATCGACGCAGGGTGACTGGCGAGCGTCTCGGTGCCGCCGAGGCTGACCGCCAGCTTGGCGATCGTCAGTGCGTCGAGGAAGCGGAAGCACTCCGCCTCGCCGCCTCGGATGAACACCGAAAACGTGCTGCCGGCGCCCGTGCAGTGGCGGTTGAAGATGTCCTGCTGGCGCGCATCGTCGATCATGCCGAGGTAGCCGAGACCATCGACCTTGGGATGGCTTGCGAGGAAGGCGCACACTTTCGCGGCGTTTTGCCCTGCGCGGTCCATGCGCAGCTCGACCGTTTCGAGGCTGCGCAACAGCATCCACGCGGTATTGGGATCGGCGATCCCGCCCATCGTATTGCGCAGCATGCGCACCGGGGTGATCCACTTCTTCGCGCCCGAGACGCTGCCGGCGACGAGGTCGGAATGTCCGCCGACATATTTGGTCAGCGAATAAACCACGATGTCCGCTCCGTGATCGAGCGGGCGCGACCACAGCGGGCCGAGGAACGTGTTGTCGATGGCGATCGGACAATCGGCACCCAGCGCCGCATCGCGCGCATCGCGCACCGCTTCGACATCGACCAGCGCGTTGGTCGGATTGGCGGGGCTTTCGAGGTAGACCATCGCCACCTTGCCGCCGTTCGCCTCGGCCTGGGCCTTGGCCTTCGCCATCACGGAGTCCAGTTCGGCCCGGTCGGCGCCGGCGGGGAAGTCGATGTAGGTCACCCCGAAGCGGCTCATGTGTTTGGCGACGAAACCCTCGCTCGCGGCGTAGAGCGGGCCCGAATGGACGATCACGTCGCCCGCCGAGCAGAACGTCAGCAGCAGCACGCAGATCGCGGTCATGCCGCTAGAGAAGCACAGCGTCTCTTCCGCGCCGTCCCAGATCGACAGCCGCGCCTCGAGGATTTCCTGGTTGGGGCCGTTGAAGCGCGAATAGACGAGGCCCTCGGCGCCGCCGGGGCGCTTGCCGGTGATGCCTTCGAAGTGCCGCTTGCCGGCCGCGGCGTTCTCGAACGCGAAGGTACTGGTGAGGAAGATCGGCGGCTTGAGGCTGCCTTCCGACAGCTGCGGATCGTAGCCCGCGCCCATCATTAGCGTGGAGGCCTTGAGCTGGTGATCGCCGATCGAGGTGACGGCGGCCTTGGGCTTGCGGGAGGGTGTATCGGACATCGCGGGGTTCCTCGAACCAGTCACTCCCAGGGAGGCGGGAGCACAGAGGTGAGGGCCGGGGCGCTCGCGCCCTAACCTCCGCA
>JAEWKG010000065.1 GCA_023386135.1 Pseudomonadota bacterium
CGGTACGGGTCTCGTCGGCGCTGGTGTAGCTGGCGGTGCGCTGCGCATCGGCCGCTTGCACCGCGACCAGCGCGGCGACGAGCGGCAGCAGGAGCATCGGCCAGGCGCGTTCAAGCTGCATTCGAACCGCTCTTAGCGCGTGTCCCCGCTGCGATGATAGGGATGGCCGGCGAGGATGGTCGTCGCGCGGTAGAGTTGTTCGGCCAACATGGCGCGGGCGAGGAGATGCGGCCAGGTCATCGCGCCCATCGCCAGCAGCAGGTCCGCCGACGCTCGTTCGGCCTCCGAGTGCCCGTCCGCTGCGCCGAGCACGAACCGCGCCTCGCGCATTCCGTCATCGCGCCACCGCCCGAGGGTCGCGGCGAGCTCTTCGGACGACAGCTGCTTGCCGCGTTCGTCGAGCAGCACAGTGCGACACGCGGTAAGCGGATCGGGCGCCTTGCCGCCGGTTTCGGGCAGTTCGGTCAGCTTGAACGGCCAAGTCAGCCGCTTTTCGTAGCGCGCGACGAGTTCCGCCTCGGGCGATCGTCCAATCTTGCCGCGAGCTACGATGTGGAGGAGCATGGTTGGTGACTACGAGGAGCCGGCATTCTGTCGCAAGCCCTTGGCCCTCCCCAAACCGTCATGCCGAACTCGTTTCGGCATCCATTTGTGTTTTCGCGTTGCCGTCCATTCGAAACTGGGACGCGCCGTTGCGTCTCCCGCTCGCGTCCGCGTCAGCACGAGGAATGGACCCTGAAACGAGTTCAGGGTGACGATTCGCGAATAGGAGGCTTCGTATGCGCGGCGCGTCTTACGCGTTGCCGCCCGCCGCCTCCTTCTCGTCGCCGAAACCCCACATCCGTTCCAGGTTGTAGAAGCTGCGCACTTCGGGGCGGAACAGGTGGACGACCACGTCTCCTGCGTCGATCAGTACCCAGTCCGCGGCCGGAAGACCTTCGATCCGCGCGTTGCCGAAACCTTCCTGCTTGATCCGCTCGCCCAGCTTCTGCGCCATCGCCGCCACCTGGCGGGTCGAGCGGCCCGAGGCGATGATCATGTGATCCGCGATGCTCGATTTGCCGGCCAGCGGGATCGCCACGAGATCCTGCGCCTGATCGTCGTCGAGCTGGCCGAGAACCAGCGCGAGGAGGCGATCGGAAGCGGTGTCCGAAGACGGGTTATCTTGGGGCATGGCGCCCCGGGTTGCGCCGGCCGGGGCCGACGACGATTGCGCCTGATGCATAGGCGGGTGTGATGCTCCTGTGATGAAGGGCGTGGGCCACGAGAGGATCAACGCGCATCATCGCGCGGTTGTTTCCTCGGTGCGTAAACTGGTGTGCGTGACCTGATCGCGCAAGGCGCCGACGGAAACCCGCGAAGCCCAGTCCGGATCGGCGCGGCGCAGGGCCGTGGCCGAGATCGGATCGGGATCGAACCGCAAGGTGGTCAGGGCGGGTGCGCTCCATTCGCCCGGGTGCTTGAAGCTGGCAGCGGGCACCCGGTAGCGCCTGAGCCAGGCCGCGGCGGGGCTCGCCGTGACGGGCACATCATATCCCGGACCCGGCTCCGCCGCAATGCGGGTCGCGCGATCGCAAGCCGGAAGCACGCGTGGTTGCGCCGAACCGCATGGGAATGGCATACCACCCGCGAGGCTGCCTGCGGCGGCACCGCGGCGAGGGGTTAGTGGACGGTGCGCAAGGGGATCATTCTCGCCGGCGGTTCGGGCACGCGGCTGTATCCCCTGACCAGGGCTGTCTCGAAGCAGCTGATGCCGGTCTACGACAAGCCGATGATCTACTACCCGCTGTCGGTGCTGATCATGAGCGGCATCCGCGAGGTGCTGGTGATCACCACGCCCGCCGACCAGCCTGCCTTCGAGGCGTTGCTGGGCGATGGCGCGGATCTCGGGATGCGGATTTCCTACGCCGTGCAGCCGGAGCCGGGCGGGCTGGCACAGGCCTACCACATCGGCGCCGATTTCGTCGGTGGGCAGCCCTCCACGCTGATCCTGGGCGACAACATCTTCTACGGCCACGGCCTCACCGAACTGCTGGCGAGCGCCTCGGCGCGGAGCAGCGGGGCGACCGTGTTCGGCTACCACGTCGACCGGCCAGAGGCATATGGCGTGGTCTCGTTCGACGCCGATGGCCGTGCCAAGACGATCGAGGAGAAGCCCTCGCAGCCGAAGTCGAACTATGCGGTGACCGGGCTCTATTTCTACGACGGGCGGGCGGCGGAGATGGCGGCGCGGATCACCCCCTCCGCGCGCGGCGAGTACGAGATCACCGACCTCAACCGGATGTACCTCGAAGCGGGCTCGCTCAACGTCGAGATCATGGGACGCGGGTACGCCTGGCACGACACCGGCACCCACGGTTCGCTGATCGATGCCGCCAACTACGTCCGCATCACCGAGGAGCGGCAGGGCCTCAAGATCTGCTGCCCGGAGGAGCTCGCGTGGCGGATGGGCTTCATCGACGATGCGCAGCTCGAACGCATCGCGCTGCCGCTGCGGAAGTCGGGCTACGGCGAATACCTCATCAAGCTGCTGGACCGACAAGACCAGTGGAAGTGATCCCGACCCCACTCGCCGGCGCGATCATCGTCGAACCCAAGGTGTTCGGCGATGAACGCGGGTTCTTTCTCGAGAGCTTCAGCCAGGTGGTGTTCGCGCAAGCGGGACTGCCGACAGCCTTCGCGCAGGATAACCACTCTCGCTCGATGAAGGGCGTACTGCGTGGGCTGCACTTTCAACTCCCCGGCGCGCAGGGCAAGCTGGTGCGGGTGGTGGCGGGCGCGGTGTTCGACGTGATCGTCGACCTGCGCCGCTCCTCGGCAACCTTCGGGCAATGGTTCGGGATCGAACTCAGCGCCGTCAACAAGCGAATGCTATGGGTGCCCGAGGGATTCGCACACGGATTTCTCACCCTCGAGGACGGGACCGACTTCCTTTACAAGTGCACTGCGCCCTACGCACCTGAGCACGAGCATTCGCTCGCTTGGAACGATCCCGCGCTACGGATCGCCTGGCCCTTGGAAGGCGAACCGCAGCTTTCCACCAAGGACGCCGCAGGCCTCGCGCTCGCCGAACTTCCGACGTTCCCCTAAGGCAAGGACTGGCATGGCTACTCTCCTGGTCACCGGCGGGGCCGGCTTTATCGGCACCAACTTCGTGCGCTACTGGATCGCGAGGCATCCCGGCGACGAGATCGTGGTGCTCGACCTCCTCACCTACGCGGGCAACGCGGCGAGCCTCGACGGGGTCGAGCGCGCCGAGCTGGTGGTGGGCGACATCGCCGACACCGCGCTGGTCGAGCGATTGCTGCGCGAGCACGGAATCGGCACGATCGTCCACTTCGCCGCCGAGAGCCACGTCGACCGCTCGATCACCGGGCCCGACGCGTTCATCCAGACCAACGTCGTCGGCACGCACAGCCTGCTGAAGGCGGCGCGTAGCGTGTGGCTCGATGCCGGCAGCGGGCGGCCGCACCGATTCCACCATGTCTCAACCGACGAGGTGTACGGCTCGCTGGGGGCCGACGATCCGGCGTTCAGCGAGACCACGCCCTACGCGCCGAACTCGCCCTATTCCGCCTCCAAGGCGGCGTCCGACCACCTCGTGCGAGCCTATCACCACACCTACGGGCTGGAGACGACCACCAGCAATTGCTCGAACAACTACGGGCCTTACCAATACCCCGAGAAGCTGATCCCGCTGTTCCTGATCAACTGCCTCCACGGCCGGCCGCTGCCAATCTACGGTGACGGATTGAACGTGCGCGACTGGCTCCACGTGGCGGATCACTGCGCGGGGATCGAGCGGGTGCTCGAGCGCGGCCGGGTGGGCGAGACCTACAATATCGGCGGGGGGGCGGAGCTGCCCAACATGGCGGTGATCGACCGCATCTGCGCCAGCGTAGATTCCGCGTTCGCCGCCGATCCAGTTCTCGCCGCGCGTTATCCCGACGCACCCGCCGCACGCGGCGAGTCTACCGCAACGCTCAAGACCTTCGTCACCGACCGCGCAGGCCACGACCGGCGCTATGCGATCGACGAGCGCAAGGCGCGCGAGGAGCTCGGTTATAAGCCGCGGCGTACATTCGAGGAGGGGCTCGCCGAGACGCTCGCCTGGTACCTTGCACACGAAAGCTGGTGGCGCCCGCTGCTCAAGTGATCGCGGTTCCGGTCACCATGTCCCGGAGGCTGCCGGTCGCGTAGCGCGAGGCCCAGTCGGGATCGGCGGCGCGCAGCGCGGTGGCGGAGACCGGATCCGGATCGTAGCGCAGCCACACCAGCAGCGGCGGCTTGCCGCTTTGCAAGGCGGCGGCCGGCGCGCGGTACCGGCGCAGCCACGCCATCGCCCGCCCGCCGAACGCCGCGCGCTCGTACCCAGGCCGCGCGAACACCACGATCGGCATCGACCGGGCAATCGCGCGCCAGTCCTTCCACTGGTCGAACTGTGCGAGGTTGTCCGCGCCCATGATCCACACGAACCGGTCGCGCGGATAACGGCGCTCGAGCGCGCGCAGGGTGTCGACGGTGTAGCGGGTGCCGAGCTCGCGCTCGATGGCGGTCACCCGGATCGGCGCGCGACGGGCCATCCGCACCGCCGAGGCGAAGCGCGCGGGCAGCGGCGCCATTCCGGCGGCGGGCTTCAATGGATTGCCGGGCGAGACCAGCCACCACACCTCGTCGAGGCCGAGCTGCTCGATCGCCGCCAGGCTGATTCGGCGGTGCGCGCGGTGCGCCGGGTTGAAGCTCCCGCCCAGAAGCCCGATGCGCGCCATCCTTCAGGTCAGGGTGCGCTTCGGCGAGACCTTGTCGTCGCGGTAGCTTCCCTGGAAGCCGAGCATCCAGCCGGGGTATTCGCGTGGCAGGCGGCTCGCCTTGTCGAGCTGGTCCCATTCGGCAGCCGTGAACTCGACCTCGCAGGCGCCGATGTTGTCGGCAAGCTGGTCGGCCCGCTTGGCCCCGACGATGACGGTCGAGACCGCCGGGCGGTGCAGCAGCCACGCGAGCGCGATCTGCGCGACCGTCTTGCCCTTCGCCTGCGCCATTCCCTGCATCACCTCGATGAGATCGTAGGCCCGGTCCATCTCGACCGGTGGGAAGTCGAACGCGGCACGGCGCCCTTCGCCCTGGCTCTTGTCGTCGTCGCCGCGGGTGTACTTGCCCGAGAGCAGCCCGCCCGCGAGCGGCGACCACACCATCAGCCCGACACCTTCGGATTGCAGCATCGGCACGATCTCGCGTTCCAGATCGCGGCCGGCTACGGTGTAGTACGCCTGCAGCGAGGCGAACTTCTCGAGGCCGAGCCGCTCGGAAATGCCGAGCGCCTTCATGATCTGCCACGCCGCCCAGTTGCTCACCCCGACGTAGCGCGCCCGCCCGCTGCGCACGATATCGTCGAGCGCCCGCAGCGCTTCCTCCATCGGGGTCTGCGAATCCCACCCGTGAATCTGGTAGAGATCGACGTGATCGAGCCCGAGCCGCTCGAGGCTGGCGTCGATCTGGTGCATCAGGTGGTAGCGGCTGACCCCCGCGTCGTTGGGCCCTTCGCCCATCGCGCCCATCGCCTTGGTCGCGATCACCACGTCCGAGCGCGCTAGGCCGAGGTCCTTCAGCGCCTGCCCGACGAACCGCTCCGACTGGCCGCGGGTGTAGACGTTGGCGGTGTCGATGAAGTTGATGCCTGCGTCGAGCGCCTGTTTGACCATCGCGGTCGAGGCGGTCTGGTCCATCCCGGCGATGTTGGCAAAGCGGCCGGGATCGGTGCCGAAGGTCATCGCCCCCAGGCACAGTTCGGACACGATCAGGCCGGTCGAGCCGAGACGGTTGTAGCGCATGGGGTGTTCTCCTTAGCCGCGAATCTGGCCGGTGCCGCGCACCAGCCACTTGTAGGTCGTCAAACCTTCCAGCGCGACCGGCCCGCGCGCGTGCAGCCGGCCGGTGGCGATGCCGATCTCCGCGCCGAGTCCGAACTCCCCGCCGTCGGCGAACTGGCTGGACGCGTTGTGCATCACGATCGCCGAATCGACTTCGCGCAGGAAGCGTTCCGCCACTGCTGCGTCTTCGGTGACGATAGCATCGGTGTGGCGCGATCCGTGCGCGGCGATATGCGTCATGGCGTCATCCGGACCTTCGACGACCGCGACCGAGAGTATGGCGTCGAGGTATTCGGTGTCCCAGTCCTCCTCGCTCGCGGGCGCGATGCGCGGGTCGATCGCCTGCGCACGGGCATCGCCGCGCAGCTCGCAGCCGGCGTCCGCCAGCGCGGCGAGCAGTGCGGGCGCGTCAGGATAGGCGGCGTCGACCAGCAGCGTCTCCATCGCTCCGCAGATGCCGGTGCGGCGCAGCTTGGCGTCGAGCGCGATGCGGCGCGCCTTGGCCGGATCGGCGGCGGCGTGGACGTAGGTGTGGTTGACCCCGTCGAGGTGCGCCAGCACCGGCACCCGCGCATCAGCCTGGACGCGAGCGACCAGTCCCTTGCCGCCACGCGGGACGATCATGTCGATCAGCCCCGCCGCGCCGAGCATCGCACCAACGACGGTGCGATCCTGCGTTGGCACGAG
>JAEWKG010000335.1 GCA_023386135.1 Pseudomonadota bacterium
GCCGAGATCGAGGCGATCCGCGGCGTCCAGACCTCGCCCGGCACGCTCGACGTGCTGATGGAGGCCGGCTGGGTGCGCGTCGCCGGCCGGCGCGAGGTGCCGGGTCGCCCGGTGATCTACGCCACCACGCCCGAATTCCTCGAGCATTTCGGCCTCAAGTCCCGCCGCGACCTCCCGGGCATCGACGAGCTCAAGGCTGCCGGCCTGCTCGACCCGGTCGATGATGCGTTCGATGCGCTGACGATGAGCCCGGAACCGGCCGAAGAATCGGACGGCTAGGCTGGCGCTCGCTCCGCTCAGCGCCTAGATAGCCCGCAAGGAGAATACCCATGGGCGGTTTATCAATCTGGCATTGGCTGGTCGTTTTGCTGATCGTGCTGGTGCTGTTCGGGCGCGGCCGGGTGGCCGACATCATGGGTGACTTCGGCAAGGGCATCAAAAGCTTCAAGCAGGGCATGGGCGACGACGAGGAAGAGGCGCGGGTGAAGGCCGCCAAGATCCACAGTCTCGAAGGCCCGCACCACGATGCCAAGCCCGCCAGCGAGGCGGCCAAGGATCCGCATCCGGGTGCAGATCATCGGGGCTGAGGTCCCGACGTATCCGCCAACTGTGCCGACGCCCTAGATGTTCGATATCGGCGCCTCCGAACTGCTGATGATCGTGATCGTCGCGGTGGTCGTGATCGGTCCCAAGGACCTGCCGCGCGCGCTGCGTACGGCGGGCAAGTGGATCGGCAAGGTGCGCCGGACCTCCAACCATTTCCGCGCGGGCATCGAGACGATGATCCGCGAGGCAGAGATGGAGGAAATGGAGAAGAAGTGGGCCGAGCAAAACGCTCGCATCATGGCCGAGCACCCGCCGGTCGACCTCTCCGATCACGAGATGCGTCCGCTCCCCGCGCCGACCGCTGAATCGCGGGTGGCCGAGTCTTCCTCGGAGCCTGCGGAACCCGCTCCGGCGGACGACGAACCGCAACTGCCGCTTCGCTGATGGCCTTCTCGATCCGCGATCTCGACGAAACCCAGGCGCCGCTGCTCGACCATCTGATCGAGCTGCGCGCCCGCCTGCTGCGCGCTTTCCTCGCGCTCGCGGTGGCGTTCGGCGTGTGCTTCTATTTCGCGCAGGACATTCTCGCGTTCCTGGTCCAACCGCTCAAAGACGCGGGCCAGGACAAGCTCATCTACACCAAGCTCTACGGCCAGTTCTTCGTCGAGCTGAAGGTGGCGCTGTGGGCGGCGTTCTTCCTCGCCTTCCCGATCATCGCCAACCAGCTGTGGGCGTTCGTCGCGCCGGGGCTCTACGCCAAGGAGAAGAAGGCGTTCCTCCCCTTCCTGCTGGCAACCCCGGTGCTGTTCATCGCCGGCGGCGCGCTTGCCTACTATGTGGTGATGCCGACCGCGTTCCACTGGTTCCTCGGCTTCCAGGGGACGCCCGGCGGAGTGCAGATCGAGGCGCTGCCCAACTCCGAGGACTACCTCGGGCTGGTGATGCAGTTCATCCTCGCCTTCGGCCTCAGCTTCCTGCTGCCGGTCCTCCTGCTGCTCCTGAACCGCGCCGGCATCGTCAGCCGCGCGCAGCTGGTCGGCGCTCGCCGCTACGCGATCGTGGTGGTGTTCATCGTCGCCGCGGTCGCCACGCCGCCCGACGTGGTCAGCCAGCTGATGCTCGCGATCCCGCTGCTGCTGCTGTTCGAAGGCGCGCTGGCGATCATGTGGTTTACCGAACGCAAGGACGCGCGCGAGAAAGCCGAGGAAGAAGCGGCGGTTACTTCAGCGTCCGAATGATGCCGCTGAAATCGACGCTGCCGTTCCCGGCGCCCACGAAGTCCTCGTAGAGCGCGCGCGCCCGTTGGCCCATCGGCACCGGTGCATCGGCGGTCTCGGCCGCCTCCATCGCGAGCCGCAGGTCCTTGAGCATCAGCCCCGCCGCGAAACCGCCCTGGTAGCCGTTGTCTGCGGGCGAGGTCGGGCCGACGCCGGGGACCGGGCAATAACTCGTCATCGACCAGCACTGGCCGCTCGAGACGCTGGAGATGTCATAGAAAGTCTGCGGGTCGAGCCCCAGTTTCTCTGCCATCGCGAACGCCTCGCAGGTGCCGATCATGCTGATGCCGAGGAGCATGTTGTTGCAGATCTTGGCCGCCTGCCCGTTGCCCGCCGCGCCGGCGTGGATCACCGCCTTGCCCATCGCGTGCAGGATCGGCTCGGCGCGCTGGAACGCGCTCTCGCTGCCGCCGACCATGAAGGTCAGCGTCCCGCCGTTCGCCGCCGCGATCCCGCCGGAAACCGGCGCATCGACCATTTCGTAGCCTGCCTTGCGCGCCTGATCCGCGACTTCGCGCGCGGTCGCGACATCGATGGTCGAGCAATCGAGCAGGATCGCGCCGGCTGGTGCATTGCCGAACACCTCCGCGGTGTAGGCGCTGAGCACGATCTGGCCGTTGGGCAGCATCGAAACGACTGCGTCTACGCCTTGAACTGCTTCGCCCGCTGTTCGGTAGGTGGAACACCCGTGTTCGGCAGCCCGATCAAGCGCTTCATTCGCAAGATCGAACGCACGAACCTCGTGCCCCGCCTTGACCAGGTTCGCGGCCATCCCGCCGCCCATGTTGCCCAGGCCGATGAAGGCGATTTTCATAGCACACCTATTTCTTCGAGGATTCCGAAGACTCCGATACTCACGAACAGCATCCCGAGAATCGCGGACATGGCCATTTGGAAATGCTGGAGCCAACGATCAATTTTCGTTTTCGGCAATGGCTCCTCACCGGTTGCCCGTAGAATTACCACTTCCAGAACGGTGATTGTGCCGCCAGCTCGGTACTTCCAGAGCTGCTTCGCAAGCCAGCAAAGGAACAGCCCAAGCCCTAGCAAGGAAAGTGCGAAAATCACCGCCCCTTCCACTGGCCTTCGCGCTTCTCGATGAAGGCGGCCATGCCTTCCGCCTTGTCCTCGCTCGCGGCGAGGATTTGGAAGATGCGGCGCTCGACTATCAGGCCCTGGTCGAGCGTGGTCTCGAACGCGGCGTTGACCATTTCCTTGTTCGCGATGGCGGCCATCGGCGGCATCGCGGCGATCGTGGCGGCGGTCTTAAGTGCTTCTTCTAAAAGGGTTTCGTGCGGCACCACGCGCGCCACCAGGCCGCTGCGCTCGGCTTCGGCGCCGTCCATCATCCGGCCGGTGAGGCACATCTCCATCGCCTTGGCCTTGCCGACCGCGCGGGTCAGGCGCTGGCTGCCGCCCATGCCGGGCGCGACGCCGAGCTTGATTTCGGGCTGGCCGAACTTGGCCTTCTCGGACGCGATGATGAAGTCCGCCATCATCGCCAGCTCGCACCCGCCGCCGAGCGCGAAGCCATTCACCGCGGCGATCCAGGGCTTGCGCACCGCTTTGACGAGGTGGCTGGTCCAGCGGGCGAAGAAATCGACGAGATAGAAATCCGCCGACGGCTTGTCGGCCATTTCCTTGATGTCGGCGCCGGCGGCGAAGGCTTTGTCGCCCGCGCCGGTGAGCACCGCGCAGCGCTGGCCGGGGTCAGCCTCGAACGCGGTGAAGGCACCGATAAGGTCCTCGAGAACCTGCGAATTCAATGCGTTGAGCGCCTGCGGCCGGTTGAGCGTGATTAGTGTCACGGCATCGCGCTGCTGAACGGTGATGGTCTCGTAACTCATGTTCTACTCCGTCATCCCAGCGAAAGCTGGGATCGTATGCCATCTACCTCGGCGCCAGAA
>JAEWKG010000338.1 GCA_023386135.1 Pseudomonadota bacterium
CCGGGGGGGGGTCGCAGGTCGTCTTCGATAGGCTCGACCGATCTCAGTAGCCGGCCAGGGTCGCGAAGCGGTTTTTGAGGTAGCCGGTCGAACCCCTGGCCGCCTCCTGCACCCTTGCCCGCTTGAGGTAGAAGCCGATGTCGTATTCGTCGGTCATCCCGAAGCCGCCATGAAGTTGCACCCCCTCACGGCTGATCGTGTGCAGCACGCGGTTGGCTTCGGCTTTGGCGACCGTCGCGGCACGGGCCACGCCGAAGCCGCTGTCGAGCGCTTCAAGCCCGCCCTCGACCGCCGAGCGCATCATCGCAAGATCGCCGAACAGGTCGGCCATCCGGTGCTGTAGCGCCTGGAAGCTCGCCAGCACCTGATTGAACTGCACGCGCTGCTTTAGGTAATCGAGCGTCACGTCGAATACCTGTTGCGCCATGCCGCGCATCTCGGCCGCGGTGAGGATGCGCGCGCGATCGAGCACGTCGTCAAGCAGCGTGTCGCCACCGCCCGCGAGCTTGTCCGCCGCCGCGCCGGTGAAGGTCACTTGCGCGTGACTGCGCTGGTCGGTCAGCTTGCGGTCCGACAGCGAGACGCCGTCGCCCTTCTCGACGAGGTAGAGCCCGTCGGCCGCGGCGACCACGAACAGCGACGCACCGTGCGCCTCGTGCACGAACGCCTTGGTACCGGTGAGCTTGCCGCCTTCGACCTTCGCGGCCGACTTGCCAGTGAAGCGCGGCCCTTCGTCGACCGCGAGCGTGCCGACCACTTCGCCAGTGGCGAGCTTGGGCAGCCACTTCGCCTTCTGCTCGTCGCTGCCGCCGAGCACGATTGCGCTCGCGGCGATGGTCGTCGCGACCAGCGGGCTCGCCGCCAAGGTCTTGCCGAGCTCCTCCGCCACCAGCCCGGCGCTCATCCAGCCGAAATCGCTGCCGCCGAACTGCTCTGGGATGACAATCCCGGCCCAGCCCATCTCGCCCATCGTGCGCCACACCTCGGGCGAATAGCCCTCTGCTGGCGTCTCATTGCGCACCTTGCGCCACGCGGCGACCGGGTTCTCGTTGGTCGCCCAGCCGCGCGCCATGTCGCGCAGCATTTCCTGTTCTTCGTTGAGAATAGCCATGTCCCGCGCGCCTCTTACTGGTGGTCCAACATGCCGAGCACGCGCTTGGCGATGATGTTGTTCTGGATTTCGGTCGAGCCGCCGTAGATCGTGGTCGCCTTGCCGAATAGCCATGCGCGCACGCCGGCGAGCTCGCTCTCGGAGAAGCCTTCGCCTTCCCAGCCGAGGCCCTGCAGGCCCATGATCTCGATCAGCATCTCGGACCGTTCCTGGCCGAGCTTGGTGCCGAGCTTCTTGAGCACCGAGCTGATTTCGCTGACGCCTCCGGCGGCTTTAGACTCCTCGACCGCGCGCTTGGCGGTGAGGAGGAAGCTCTGCCAGCGGATCTCGAAGTCGGCGATCTTGTCGCGCAGCACCTTGTCGGCGATCGCTCCCCTTTCGTCGGTTTCGACGTACTTCTTGGCGATGTCGGCCAGGCTCGCGCCCATCAGACGGGCCATGCTGCCACCGCCCGAGAGGTTGGTGCGTTCGTGCTGGAGAAGGCGCTTGCCGATGGTCCAGCCCTGGCCCTCGCGCCCGACCAGGTTTTCCTTCGGCACCTTCACGTCGGTGAAGAAGGTCTCGCAGAACGGGCTCATGCCGCTGATCATCTGGATCGGGCGCACTTCGACGCCCGGGTCCTTCATGTCGATCAGCATGAACGAGATGCCGTTGTGCTTGTCGCTGCGGTCGGTGCGGACGATCGCGAAGCACTTGTCCGCCCACTGGCCGCCGCTGGTCCAGGTCTTCTGGCCGTTGACGAGGTAGTGATCGCCCTTGTCCTCGGCGAAAGTCTGCAGGTTGGCGAGGTCGGACCCGGCGTTGGGTTCGGAGTAGCCCTGGCACCAGCGGATCTCGCCGCGAGCGATCGCGGGGATGTGCTCCTTCTTCTGCTCTTCGTTGCCGAATTCGAGCAGGGTGGGGCCGAACATCATCACGCCCATGCCGCCAATGGGATTGTAGGCCCCGGCCTTGGCCATCTCCTCATTGAGGATCGCCGCCTGCTTGCGGCTGAGCCCGCCGCCGCCGTACTCCTTCGGCCAGGTGGGCACGCCCCAACCACGCTCGCCCATCGCCTCGCGCCAGGCCTTCTCGGCCGGGCCTTCCCGGGTCGGGCCTTCGACGCTCGCGAGCGCGTTGCCTTTGCCTTTCAGCTCGGGCGGGAAGTTTTCGGCCAGGAACGCCTTCACTTCCTCGCGGAAGGTGTCGTCGGCGCTCGCCTCTTTGGGTTCGGCCAGGGTCGCCATGTCTCTCTCCTTATCGGGCCACTAGCGGGCGGGTGCGCCGAGCGGCGCGTCCTGCATTTCTCGGGCTTTTGCTTCGGCCTCTCGTGCGCGCAAGCGCGCGACGTTGGCAAGATGTTTTGCCTCGGTGATCGGATAGAACCAGATGATCGCGCAGCCGACGATCCACAGGCCCATCACCATCGGGACGTAGTGCGCGATCAGGCTATCGGTCATCGCTTCGGTGACCTTGGCCGGATCGATTCCGGCCGGAAACCGTGAGGTCTCGATCACGATTCCGGCGGTCAGGATGCCGAGACCGCTGGCGCACTGCGTGGCGAAGCTGGACGCGGCGAAATAGATGCCCGCATTATGGCGGCCCGATCGCACCGCGTCGTCCTCCACCACATCGGCCAGCATCGCGGCGGTCATCATCAGGCTCAATGCCACCATCGCGCCGTAGACCGCGCCGATGACCAGCAGGGTCGGCATCAGCAGCGGGTGTCCGGGCGGAAAGAACAGGTCGAGATAGACCAGCCACAGCGGACTGGTGCCGAGCGTAACGCCGGCCAACGCCATCCACAGCGAGGTGTTGCGCTTGCCCCACCAGCGCGTGACGACCGGCGCCAGGGGAAGGGCGACGCACACGGCGAGAAAACCATCGAGGGTCAATAGCGCAAGCTGGCCGGACGATAGCTTGTAGACGTAAGTCCCGAAGTAGAGCGAGGTCGCGCCGTACAGGCCAATCGCGGTCCATTTCAGGATCGCGAAACCGAACACGGTCAGGAAGGCGCGGTTGCGGAAGGCGATGCCCATTTCCTTGAAGTGGGTCATCACGCCGCCCGTTTCGGCGCGCTCGTCCGCCTGGCGGATGAACGGAATGCGCGACCGCGTTCCCCAGCCGCACACCAGGATGCTGACGAGGATCAGGGCCGCGGCGGTCAGCGCGAACGGCGTGTAGCCCGCCGGATTGAGCTGGCCCTTGGGATACTCCGGCGTCGCGACGAAAAAGAACTTCAGAGCCAGGGCGGCGAAAGCGAAGGTGCCGGCGTAGGCGAACCAGTAGCGCAAGCCGTACAAGCGGCTGCGCTCGGCGTAATCCTGCGTGAGCTCGCTGCCGAGCGCGTTCGCGGGCACCTGGTACATGCTCATGAACACGCGCGCCAACGCGGCAAAGGCGAAGATCCACACGCCCATCGCGAAATCGCCGAGCCCGCGCGGCGGAAACCAGGTCAGCGCGAAGAACAGGGCGGCGGGAATGGCGGCACTGTAGATGAAGGGGTGCCTGCGGCCGAGGCGCGAGCGCGTGAGGTCCGAGACGCGGCCGATGAGCGGATCGATCAGGGCGTCGACCAGCAGCGTCAGCGCGATGGCTGTCGACACCACCGAGGCTTTCACGCCGAGGACCTGATTGAAATAGAGCAGCAGATAGGTCGAAAAGGCCGTGCTCTTCACCCCATCGGCGATCGCGCCGAACGCAAAAGCGGTGCGGGTGGCGCGGGTGAGCGGTGGGATGGCGACGTCGGCTTTCAAGCGACTGCCTCCGCGGCGTCCTGAATATCGCCGATGGGATCGGGATAAAGCTCCAGCGCCAGCGCGCGCCGATTGAGCGTGGAGTAGTCGGGAAACACTGGGTCCTTCACGTCGCGGTAGGCCTTGAGGTGCTGCTTGGCGACGGTGACCTTGTGTACCTCGGTCGGGCCGTCGGCGATGCCCATTACCATGGCGCCGATCAGGCCGCCGACGAACGGCATCTCGTTCGACACGCCGAGGCTGCCGTGGATGTGGATGCAGCGCTTGGCGATGTTGGCGTAGACTGTCGGCATCAGCGCCTTGATCGCGGCGATGTCCTTCCGCACCCGGCGGTAGTCCTGGTACTTGTCGATCGTCCACGCGGTCTTGAGCACGAACAGCTTGAACTGCTCGAGTTCGATGTAGCTGTCGGCGATATCGAACTGAACGCCTTGGTAGTCGGCCAAAGTGCCGGTGCGGGTGGTGCGGCTGACCGCACGGCGGCTCATCTTGTCGAGCAGCTTCTTGCAGTTGCCGACCGTGCGCATTGCGTGGTGCACGCGCCCACCGCCGAGCCGGGTCTGCGAGATCGCGAACGCGCCGCCGCGCTCGCCGAGCAGGTGATCGGCGGGCACACGCACGTCGGTGTAGCGGATGTAGCTCTCGCTGCCGTCGGGCTGGCCATAGACGCCGACGTTGCGGACGATCTCGACCCCGGGCGTGTCGACGGGCACGATGAACATGCTCATCCGCTCATGGCGGGGCGCGTCGGGATCGGTCACCGCCATCACGATGAGGAATTCGGCCCACTTGCCGTTGGTCGAGAACCACTTTTCGCCGTTGATCTTCCAGTGGTTGCCGTCCTGCTCGGCGCGGGTGACGAAGTTGGTCGGGTCGGAGCCGCCCTGCGGCTCGGTCATTGAGAACGCGCTGACGATCTTGTTGTCGAGCAGCGGCTGGAGGTACTGCTCCTTCTGCTCGGGCGTGCCGTAGTGGGCGATGATCTCGGCGTTGCCGGTGTCGGGCGCCTGGCACCCGAACACGATGGGGGCGAACGTGGCGCCGCCGATGATTTCGTTCATGAGGCCGAGCTTGACCTGACCGTAACCCTGGCCGCCGAGCTCCGGCCCGAGATGGCACGCCCACAGACCCTGGCTTTTGACCTCATTCTGAAGCGGCTGGACCAGCGCGTTGCGGCGCTCGTTCTTCACATCGTAGGGATGGATGCCGAGGTATCCGAGCGGTTCGACTTTCTCGTCGACGAACGACTGCATCCAGTCGAGCTTCGCCTGAAATTCAGGGTCGGTCTCGAAATCCCACGCCATCGCATGTCTCTCCCGCCGGCCGCTTTGATGCGGCTCGACGAATCGAGCATACCGCTTTTTGGAATGGCGGCAACAGTCGTCATCCCAGCGAAAGCTGGGATCGCGTTGATCTGGCGC
>JAEWKG010000005.1 GCA_023386135.1 Pseudomonadota bacterium
GTGTAGAGGAAGCGGCGGCCATCAGGCTTGGTCTCGACCGCGCCCTTGGCGACGAGGCGGCCGAGCAGCGTCTTGACCGTGGGCATCGACCAGTCGCGCTGCTCGCAGACCCGCTCGCACACGTCGGCGGCGGTAAGCGGGCTCTTATCCCACAGCGCCTCCATCACGGCGTGCTCGGCTTCGCTGATGCGCTCGGGTCTGACTTCGCTGTCGTCGCTCATGGCGTCCTCCCCAGGGCCGTTGAACGCCCTATCGACTACGGTTGTAATCATGAAGCGCAGATGAACGATTGCGCGACCGCCTGTCGTTGGTAGACCCCCGTCATGCGTCTGTCCGATTGCCACAACATCGACGACCTGCGCGCGCTGGCGAGGGCGCGGCTGCCGTGGCCGGTGTTCGACTACATCGACGGCGCCGCCGACGACGAGGCGACCAAGCGCCGCAACACCGCGGCGTTCGACGATGTCGACCTGGTGCCCAACGTGCTGGCGGGCGTGGCGGAGATCGACACCAGCTGCACGATCATGGGCCGCAAGAGCGCGCTGCCGCTGATGCTCAGCCCCACCGCGCTGCAGCGAGTGTTCCACTGGCAGGGCGAGCGCGCCGTCGCCCGCGCGGCGGAGAAGTTCGGGCTGTGGTTCGGCATCTCGAGCCTCGCCACCGTGAGCATCGAGGAGATCGCCGCGCTCGTCTCCACGCCCAAGCTGTTCCAGCTCTACGTCCACAGGGACGAGGGCCTCAACGCCTCGATGATCGAGCGCTGCCGGGAAGCGAAGTTCGATGCCATCGCGCTGACGGTCGACACCATCGTCTCGGGCAAGCGCGAGCGCTGCCAGCGCAGCGGGTTCACCACCCCGCCCCGCTTCACCCCGCGCGCGGTGGTGTCCTACGCCACCCGCCCGCGGTGGACGCTCGACTACCTGCTGCGCGAGACATTCCGCCTGCCCAATCTCGACAGCCACGTCAGCGAAGGCACCGGCAAGGCGGTCTCCATCGCCGAGTACTTCAACACTATGCTCGACACCGCGATGGATTGGGACACCGCCGCGCGCATCCGCCAGGACTGGGGCGGCACGTTCTGCCTCAAGGGCGTGATGAGCGCCGCCGACGCGCGCCGCGCGGTCGAGATCGGCGCGGACGCCATCATGATCTCCAACCATGGTGGCCGCCAGCTCGACGGCAGCCGCGCACCGTTCGACCAGCTCGCCGAGATCGTCGATGCGGTGGGCGGCGAGATCGAGATTATCTGTGACGGCGGCGTCCGGCGCGGCACGCACGTGCTGAAGGCGCTGGCACAAGGCGCGACCGCGGCGAGCGGCGGCCGGCTCTATCTCTACGCGCTCGCGGCCGCGGGGCAGGCAGGCGTGGAGCGCGCGCTCACCTTGCTCAAGGACGAGATCGAGCGCGGGATGCGATTGATGGGCGTGACGTCGATCGATCAGCTCGACCGCGCAATGCTGCGCGCGCGTTAGCTGCTGACGATCCCCACCAGCACGGTCGCGCCCAGCACCAGCAGGAAGCCGTTGAACACCACCAGCAGCCACTCGGGCAGCTTGGCGGTGTCGGGATCGGGGCGCAGCGCCTTTCCGGTCAGCTCGCGCCAGATCCCGGCGACGAAGCAGAACTCGGCGAACATGATCAGCACGATCGACGTTGCCAGCACCATCCAGCCCGGCACCAGCTTGTCGAGCAGCGCCTTGGCGCCGATCCCGGCGGCGAGGCTGGCGAGCCCAGTGCGCATCCACGCGGCGTAGGTCCGCTCGGCAGCGAGCAGCGTGCGATCGGCGGCGAGCTTGGTGCGGCGGTCGGCGCTCGTTTCTTGGACCTGGGCGCTGTCGACGAGCGTCTCGGCACTGTCGGCGAGCTTCTCCTGCGCCTTGGCCGCGCGATGTTCGACCGGTGTCGCCATGCGTCCACAACGCAGCCGCGCACAAATGGTGGCAGGCGGGCGATTTTATCCTACCCCACGCGAATCGTGACGACGCCCCCCTATGCCTTCGGCCCCTTCGTGCTCGACGCCTCCGACCGGCGGCTGCTGCGCGACGGGGCGCCGGTTGAGGTGTCGGGGCGTTACTTCGATGCGCTCGCCCTGCTTGCGGCCGAGAGCGGCCGGCTGGTGACCAAGGACCGCTTCATGGACGAGGTGTGGCGCGGCATCCCGGTGACCGACGAGGCGCTGACCCAGTGCATCCGCTCACTACGCCGCGCGCTCGACGACGATGCCGCCGCGCCTCGCTACATCGAGACGGTGCCGCGGCATGGCTATCGCTTCATTGCGCCGGTGGAGAGCAACGAGGCGGCGCCCGCCTTTAGGCCGGCGGATTCGCGAAGCGCCGTGCCTTACCTGTCCCTTGCGCGTGACATCGCCGCGGCGGCGCTCGGCGGCGGGTTCGCGGGCGTAGTCGCAGGACTGCTCTACCTGTCGGTCGGCATGGTCGCGCCGGCGATGGGCACCGCGTCGACGCTGATGGTGCTGGTGAGCATCAACCTCCTGCTCGGCATACTCGCGGGCGCCGCAGTCGCGCTGGGCCTCGTTGCGATGGAAGCGGGGGACCGCGCGGCATGGCGGCCGATCTTCGGGGCTGCCCTCGGCGGCCTTGTCATCGGCGCGATCGGGCGGATGGTCGGCAACGATCTGTTCGAGCTGCTGTTCGGCCAGGCCCCCGGCGCGATCACCGGCGCGGGTGAAGGACTGATCGTCGGCCTGGCGGTCGGCGCGGGTCATGTGCTGGCAAGCCGCGCGGGAGCTGCGCGGGCCTGGCTGCGGCTCGCCGCGGGATTCATCACGGGAGGGATCGGTGGGCTGGTGATTGCGGCCTGCGATGGACGGCTGATGGCGGGAAGCCTCGCGGCGCTCGCCGGCGCGTTTCCCAACTCGCGCCTCGGCATGGGGCCGATGCTCGGCGACCGGGTGTTCGGGCCGTGGAGCCTGGCGCTGGCAACTGCGCTCGAGTGCGCACTGTTCGCAGGCGGCGTGGTGCTTGCACTTACCGTGGCACGCCGCGTGCGCCCGCGCTGAGCGCGCGCTCTCAGCGATTGCTCAGCGCGCTCTCATGACGCTCACCGCGTGAGCGGGGCAGGACGAACCCCGGTTTCAACACGGAGTTCGTCATGTCCCAAACCCATCTCATGAGTGATCGCTCAACCCGCACGCTGCGGATCGCCGGCTGGTCGCTCGCCGCACTGCTGCTCGCCCTGCCCGCTGTCGCCATGAAGGCCGGCGTCGAAGGCGTGGTGTGGACGGCAAGCGATTTCATTTTCGCCGGCGTGGTGTTCGCCGTGGTCGGCGGGCTGTTCGAGCTAGCCGCGCGTGCCAGCCGCAACATCAGCTATCGCGCCGCGGTGGTGGTGGCGGTCGCGAGCGGCTTCCTGCAACTATGGATCACGCTCGCGGTCGGCATCATCGGCAGCGAGAACGATCCGGCCAACTGGACTTACCTGGCGGTGGTGCTGGCCGGCCTGTGCACGGCGGCGACCGCGCTCGGCAACACGCGCACGCTGGCGCGCGGCATGGCGGTGATGGCGGGCTTGCAGCTGTTCTTCTTCGCGCTGCACATGATCGATGGGCACATGACCGCGGTGATCGACCTGTTCTTCACCGCGCTGTGGCTGCTCGCCAGCCGCCTGTTCGCCAACGCCGCGCGGCAAAGCGAGGCCGCGGCCTAGCACACCTCGGCGGTGTTGGCGGGGATCGGCCCCGGCGGCACCCGCGCCGGCGACTTCCAGAAGGGGTCGCCGGCGAGGTGATGCGACTTGTCGTATACCTGGCCGAGCACCGCATAGAGCGCCGGGTCGTAGGCGGCGAGGTCTTCGTGATTAAGAATACGCCGGCCGTTGAACGCCGCGAGCTTGTTCGAATCGAACCAGAACTGCGTGCCCTCGGCCCAATACTCGTCGACGCTGGTCGAAGCGTACTCGTCCTTCCACCGCCCGGCCTTGAGCGCGCCCGCGTAAGCTGCATCAACCTGCCGCGACAGCCGCGGATCGACCGCGCGGATCGCGGCGAGGATGTCGTGGCTGAACTCGTGCACGAAGATCGTCTCGCCGTAATAGCGGCTCGATCGCAGGCCGAGCACGTCCTCCGCCGCCCCGCTGGTCAGCGGCCCCGCCATCCCCCGCGCCCGCGCGTTCCAGTATTCGCGGTCGGTCATCGCACCGATGCGCTCGTCGTAATGTATCTGCTCGCACCGCGTCAGCCGCGGGTCGGACCGCTCGGGCCGCGTCCAGTGCGCCTGCTCGGGCAGGTCGGTGGTCGCCTCGCTCTCCGCCATGATCGCGACGCGATAGCCGTTCGCCGCCAGCCAGCGCGCGAGGTCCGGCCGATGGGCGAGCATCTGCCTGACGAGACTGGCTGCCGTCTCGAGCGCCTTCGCCGGCACTTGGGCCGAGCCGATCACAGCGATGCCGCCCGCGTCGCGATGCTGGGCGTAGAACGGATCGAACTGCGCGAGCGACGCCTCTTCGACCTGCACCGAGGAACACGCGGTAGCCACAACCACGAGGACTGCGGCAACCAGACAGCGGCGCATGCCGCGTTCCGTCAGTACACCCGCTTCTTCGGCTTGATGTACTCGACGTCGTCGGTGAGCGTGTACTCGTGGACCGGGCGGTAATCGATCGTGACCGCCCCGCCCGTGCCGCCCCAGCCGGTGAACCAGCTGGCGGTGTGCTTCATCCAGTTGGCGTCGTCGCGCTCGGGGAAATCCTCGTGCGCGTGGGCGCCGCGGCTTTCCTTGCGGTTGTAGGCGCTCGCCATGGTGACGTTGGCCTGCGCGATCAGGTTGTCGAGCTCGAGCGTTTCGATGAGGTCGCTGTTCCAGATCAGCGAGCGGTCGGTGACTGAGATGTCCTGCATCCGCGCATAGGTGCGCTGCAGTTCGTCGACGCCCTCCTTCATCAGCTCGTCAGTGCGGAACACCGCGGCGTGCTTGCTCATCGCCTGCTGCATTTCCTTGCGGATCACCGCGGTCGGCGTGCCGCCGCTGGCGTTGCGGAAATGGTCGAGGCGGGTGAGCGCGAGCTCGGCGCTGTCCTTAGGCAGCCCCTCGAACGCGGTGCCGGGGGTGATGATCTCCTTGAGGCGATGCCCGGTCGCACGGCCGAACACCACGAGGTCGATCAGCGAGTTCGAGCCCAGGCGATTGGCGCCGTGCACCGAGACGCACGCCGCCTCGCCGACCGCGAACAGGCCGGGTACGACGGTGTCGGCATTGCCGTCGGGGCCGATGGTGACGACTTCGCCGTGATAGTTACAGGGGATGCCCCCCATGTTGTAGTGCACGGTTGGCACCACCGGCAGCGGCTGACGGGTGAGGTCGACGCCGGCGAAGATCTTGCCGCTCTCGGTGATGCCCGGGAGCCGTTCGGCAAGGATCTTGGGATCGATGTGGTCGAGGTGGAGGTAGATGTGGTCCTTGTCGGGGCCCACGCCGCGCCCTTCGCGAATCTCCAGCGCCATCGAGCGGCTGACGACGTCGCGGCTGGCGAGGTCCTTCGCGCTCGGGGCGTAGCGCTCCATGAAGCGCTCGCCTTCGGAGTTGGTGAGATATCCGCCCTCACCCCGCGCGCCTTCGGTGATCAGCACGCCCGCGCCGTAGATGCCGGTCGGGTGGAACTGGACGAACTCCATGTCCTGCAGCGGCAGCCCCGCGCGCAGGACCATGCCCCCGCCGTCGCCGGTGCAGGTGTGCGCGCTGGTGGCGGTGAAATAGCAGCGGCCGTAGCCTCCGGTCGCCAGCACCACCGCCTTGGCGCGGAAGCGGTGGATCGAGCCATCGTCCATGCACAGCGCGACCACGCCCACGCATTTGCCGCCGTCCATGATGAGGTCGATGGCGAAGTATTCGATGAAGAAGTCCGCGTCGTACTTCAGGCTCTGCTGGTAGAGCGCGTGAAGCATCGCGTGGCCGGTGCGGTCCGCCGCGGCGGCGGTGCGCTGGACCGGGGGGCCTTCGCCCATGTTCTGCATGTGGCCGCCGAACGGGCGCTGGTAGATCGTCCCGTCCTCGTTGCGGCTGAACGGCACGCCCGCGTGCTCGAGCTCGTAAACCGCCTGCGGCGCCTCGCGCACCATGTACTCGATCGCGTCCTGGTCGCCCAGCCAGTCCGACCCCTTGACGGTGTCGTACATGTGCCACGTCCAGTGGTCGGGCGTATTATTGCCGAGGCTTGCCGCGATGCCGCCTTGCGCCGCCACGGTGTGGCTGCGGGTCGGAAACACCTTGGTGATGCAGGCGGTCTTGAGACCAGCCTCGCCCGCGCCCATCGTCGCGCGCAGGCCCGAACCGCCGGCGCCGACGACCACGACGTCATAGGTGTGGTCGATGATCTTGTAAGCGTCAGCGCCCATCAGGCGACTCCTGCAAGGGCTAGTCGGACGATGCTGAACAGGCCGATGCCGACTCCGGCGATGGCGAGGATGTTCAGCACGATGGTGATCGCGAGGTGGTTGCCGGCGTCGTGGACGTAGTCGTCGACCAGGATCTGCAGCCCGTGGCGGGCGTGCCAGAACACGTTGGGGATGAACAGGGCCAGCGCAATGGCGGGCAGCGGGCTCGCCACCCAGTCCTTCATCGCGGCGAAGTCGTGGCCGTGCTGCAGCGCCAGGCTGAAGGCCAGGAATAGGCCCAGGATGATGTTGCCCACCGCGGTGAAGCGTTGGAGCAGCCAGTGATGCGCCCCGGTGCGCGCGGGCCCTAGCCCGCGGACCCGGCCGAGTTCGGTTCCGTCACCCATTGTCTTCGTCCCTCAGCGCGTCAGGATCACGGCCCAGAAGGCCACGGTGAGCAGGATGCCGATCAGCGGAGCGAGCACCGACCAGGTCTTGTTGGTCGCGAGCTCATAGCCTGAGCCGATGTCGAGCACGAAGTGGCGGATGCCGCTCGAAAGGTGGCTGAAGTAGGCCCACGACAGGCCGATCAGCACCACCCGCCCGATCAGCGAGGTCGCGGCGGTGTGGAAGTCGGCATAGGCCTCCCCGCCGATCGCCAGCGCCGCGAGCCACCACACGAGGACCGGCAGGCCGACCAGCGCCATGCCGTCGCCGGTGATGCGGTGGAGGATCGAGACCGCCATGTGCGGTCCCCAGCGCCATATCTGCAGGTGCGGCGCGATCGGGCGGTTGGCCATCGAGGTGTCCGTAGTTGAAATTGCGCCCTTCCCTTAGCGTGTCAGCCCGACCGCGCAAGCGCTCGACATGCAACGGGTGATGCGGGAAAGGGGACCGATGACGACCATCCTCTTGACCGGAGCATCGCGCGGGATCGGCGCGGCCGCGAAGACCGCCCTCGAAACGCGGGGGTGCAACGTGATCGGGCAGGCCACGCGGGCGCAGGACGACCTGATCGCGGCCGACTTCACCGACCCGCAGGCGCCGCAAAAGCTGTGGAATGAAGCGCTCGATCGGGCCGGTGGAACAGTCGAAACACTGGTGAACAACGCCGGACTGTTCAGCGCCAACCCGCTCGACGGCTCCGACATCGCCTGGCTCGACAACTGGGAGGACACGCTGCGCATCAACCTCACCGCCGCCGCGCAGCTGAGCCGGTTCGCGGTGCGGCACTGGCAGGAACGCGGGGTCGGCGGCCGGATTGTCCACGTCGCCAGCCGCGCCGGGCACCGCGGGGATTCGCCCGCGCACTGGCACTACGCGGCAGCCAAGGGCGGGATGCTGGCGCTGCACAAGACGATCGCGCGGCAGTACGCTGCGGACGGAATCCTGAGCTACGCCATAGCGCCGGGTTTCACGGATACCGACATGGCGGGCGACTACCTCGCCAGCCGCGGCGGCGCGGGGCTGCTCGCCGACATCCCGCTCGGCCGGGTCGCCATGCCGGAGGAGATCGCGACGATGATCGTGTTCTGCGCCCTCGACGCACCGCCGAGCATGACCGGCGCCACGCTCGACGCCAACGGAGCGAGCTATGTCCGTTAAGCCGGCCCTCCTCACGTTCGCGCTACTCGCCGGTTGCGCCACCGCGCCGGCTTCGGTGCCCCTCGCCGACGCCGGCGCGAGCCAGCGCGCCTGGGCCGCCGCCTGCGAGGACAACGACGAGTGGGACAAGGCCGGTCCGCCGTTCCGCGTGGCCGGCAACACCTACTACGTCAGCACCTGCGGGATCACATCGCTGCTCGTCACCGGCCCGAACGGCCATGTCCTGATCGACAGCGGGACCGATGCCGGCGCGCAAGTCGTGCTGGCGAACATCGTCAAGCTCGGCTTCGAGCCGAAGGATGTGAAGCTGCTGCTGATGAGTCACGAGCACTTCGACCACGTCGGCGGCATGGCGCGCATCCAGGCGGCCACCGGCGCGCCGATCGTCACGACCGCGGAGGCTGCCGCAGTCTTGCGCATGGGGCTTCCGGGCCACGGCGATCCGCAGGCGAACTCCGGCCATCCGTCGTTCCCGCAGGTGCTGGGCAAGATCGTCATCCTCGACGGCGAGACGCCACAGCACGTCGGCCCGATCGAGCTGCGGCCGATGCGCACCCCCGGTCACACCGAAGGCGCGCTAAGCTGGGCATGGCGCGACTGCGGCGACGGGACCTGCGTCGACCTCGCCTACGCCGACAGCCTCAATCCGATCAGCTCGGACGGCTATCGCTTCAGCGACCATCCCGACCTCGTCGCCGGCATGCGTGCGGGGATCGCCAAGGTCGCCGCCGCACCGTGCGACATCGTGCTCGCCCCGCACCCCGGCGCGGTCGCGATGCGCGCGCGATTGTTGGGCGACAAGCCGCTGGTCGACCAAGGCGGCTGCCGCGCTTACGCCGACACCGCCACCCACCGGCTCGACAAGCGCCTCGCGAGCGAGGCCCCTGGTGGCTGAGTGTTGGACCATCCGCGCCGATGTGCCGCGCGAGGTCGCCCGCGCGGCGCTGCTGGCACACGAGGACGCGCTCGATTGGCCCGAGGACTGGGTGCTCACCGGCAGCGAAATGGCCGACGACCAGCCCGAGGATTGGTTCGTCGAGGCCTACCTGCCGCACAAGCCCGCCAAGCGCGATGTCGCGCGGGTCGCGGCGCTGTTCGACGGCACGCCGCCGAAGCTGACGGTCAGCGAGGTTCCTGACCAGGACTGGGTCACCGCCAGCCAACAGGGCCTCGAGCCGATCGTCGCCGGCCCGTTCCGCGTCCGCACGCCAGACCACACGAGCGAGCCGGGCGGCATCGAGTTCGTCATCCCCGCCAGCCAGGCGTTCGGCACCGGCCACCACGCGACCACCGCCGGCTGCCTCGCCATGCTTGCGGAGATGAAACGGCGCGGGATGGTGGTCCGTAACCTGGCCGACATCGGGACGGGCACCGGGCTGCTCGCCTTCGCAGGCCTCGCGCTATGGCCGCGCGCCTATGCCACCGCGAGCGATATCGATCCGATCTGCACCGGCGTGGTCGAGAGCAACGCGGCGGCGAACGCCGTGCCAATGGGTGCGCGGCGGGGCGAGCTGACGATGGTGGTGGCCGACGGCATGGCCGATCCGCTTCTGCGCGCTCGTGGGCCGTACGACCTGCTCATCGCCAACATCCTCGCCGGCCCGCTGGCCGAGCTGGCGCGCGACTTCGGCGGAGCGGTGGTGCCCGGGGGCAGCGTGCTGCTGGCAGGCCTGCTGGAAACGCAGGAGCGCACCGTGCGGGCCGCCTACACCCGTGCCGGGTTCGGGCTGGTCGCACGGCTGGTCAAGGGCGACTGGTCGATCCTGTGGCTGCGCAAGCGCGCGCGTCAGTCGTCGCTCCACCGGGCGAGCGCATCGCGGTAGGCCTCGCGCGCGTCGCGCTCGCGGCGTTCGAGTTTGTCGCGCTCCTTCGCCTGGCGCGTCTGCAGCGTCTCGATCTTGCGCTCGATCGCGTCGCGCTCGGCCTGGAGCTTGCCGAGATCGGCGGCGTGGCGCTTGTCCGCCGCCTCCAGCGCGGCTTCCGCCTTGTCGAGCGCGGCGCGGCTCGGCGGCTTGGTACGCTTGCGCGGAGCCGGCTTGTCATCTGCCTTCGCGGCCCTCGCCTTGCCCGTCTTGCGCGGCCCGAGGGCTTTCAACTGATCGGCCAGCCCGCCGCGCGACTTCATGATAACTTCGCCCGGCCGCTTGAGCGGCTCGGCCATCAGCGCCTCGTCGGTGACCTGCTCCGCCGCCCCGCGCGCGAACAGGTCCGCGCCCGCGCCCCACGCCGCCAGCGCCGCCTTGCGGCTGGGCGCGGCGACGTAGGCGTCGTTGAACCCCGCCGCTGTGCGAAACACCTTGAGCTTGCGCGCCATGCGCCAAGAACCGCGCGGGCGAGCGGCGGGTTCCGCTAACCGGCGTTCGCGACGATCTCCGCCCAGGCCGCCTCGTCGATGACCTCGATGCCGAGCTCCGCCGCCTTCTTGAGCTTGCTGCCCGCGCCGGGTCCGGCGACGATCAGATCTGTCTTGGCGCTGACCGATCCGGCCGCCTTGGCGCCGAGCCGCTCGGCCTGCGCCTTTGCCTCGTCGCGGCTCATGGTCTCGAGCTTGCCGGTGAACACCACCGTCTTGCCGCTGACCGCGCTGGCGGTGGTCTCGACCTCGTAACGCGGCGGCGAGACTTCGCGCAGCAGGTCGTCCCACACGGTGCGGTTGTGCTCCTCGTGGAAGAAGTCGCCGAGCGCCTCGACCACCACCGGGCCGACGCCGTCGATGCTCGTGAGGTCGGCCGCCGCTTCCGCATCGCCGGCGTGTGCCGCTTCGGCTGCGGCGCGCAGGGCGGGCAGCTCGTGGAAGCGCTTCATCAGGTCGCGCGCGGTGACCGCCCCGACGTGGCGGATGCCGAGGCCGAACAGCAACTTCGCGGCATCGGGCGCGCGCTTGGCCTCGATCGCCGCGAGCAGCGCCGAGACCGACTTCTCCTGCCAGCCCTCGCGGCCGATCAGGTCGCCGCGGTGCTGCTTGAGGCGGAAGATGTCGGGTGGACCGTGATCGAGCCAGCCGAGTTCGATGAACTCGGCGATGGTCTTTTCGCCCAGCCCCTCGATATCGAGCGCGCCGCGGCTGACGAAGTGACGCAGGCGCTCGAATTGCTGCGCGCGGCAAACGAGCCCGCCGGTGCAGCGCACATCGACCTCGCCGTCCTCCGCGACCGCCTCGCTGCCGCACACCGGGCAGTGATCGGGGAAGACGTATGATCCGCGCGCCTCGTCGCGCGAAAGGTTGTCGACCACTTGCGGGATCACGTCGCCGGCGCGCTGGATCACGATGCGGTCGCCTTCGCGCAAGCCCAGGCGCGCAATCTCGTCGCGGTTGTGGAGCGTGACGTTGACCACCGTCACCCCGCCGACCAGCACCGGCTGCAGGCGACCCACCGGCGTGAGCTTGCCGGTGCGGCCGACCTGGATATCGATCTTCTCGAGCACCGTCTCGGCACGCTCGGCAGGGAATTTGTGCGCCAGCGCCCAGCGCGGTGCCTTGCCGATCGCGCCGAGCCGCGCCTGCAGGGCGAGGTCGTCCACTTTGTAGACCACCCCGTCGATGTCGTACGCCAGCCCGGCGCGCCGTTCGCCGATGCTGCGGTAATGCTGCAGCATTTCCGCGGTCGAAGGGCACAGGATGAAGTCGGGGCTGACCGGCATGCCCCACGCTTCCAGCCGCTTCATCGTCGCGTGTTGGGTGCTGTCGGGCACCGCTGATGCCGCGCCCCAGCCGTGCGCCCAGAAGCGGAGCTTGCGTTGCGCGGTGACGGTCGCGTCTTTTTGCCGCAGCGAACCGGCTGCAGCATTTCGCGGTGTCGCGAACAGCCGTCCGCCGGCTTCCTGCTGCGCAGCATTGAGTGCGGTAAAGTCCTGTTTCGCCATGTAGACTTCGCCGCGCACCTCGAACAGATCGGGCACTTCGCCGCGCAGCATTTGCGGGATGTCCGGAATGTGCGCGACGTTGGCGGTGACATCCTCACCCACCTCGCCATCGCCGCGGGTGGCTGCTCGCACCAGCTTGCCGTGTTCGTAGCGCAGCGAGCATGACAGCCCGTCGATCTTGTCCTCGGCGGTGAACGCGAGCGGCGCGTCTTCCGGCAGATTCAGGAAGCGTCGCACGCGCGCGACGAACTCGGCCACCTCCTCGTCGGAGAAGGCGTTGTCGAGGCTCATCATGCGCAAGTCGTGGCGCACCTTGCTCAGGGGCGAAGCAGCGACCTCGTGCCCCACCGCGCGCGCGGGCGAATCCGCACGGACGAGGTGCGGGAATGCGGCCTCGAGGTCCGCATTGCGGCGCACCAGCGCATCGTACTCGGCGTCGGAAATTTCGGGCGCGTCGTCGGCGTGGTAAAGCCGGTTGTGATGCGCGATCGCCTTCGCGAGCCGCATCAGCTCGTTGGCGGCCTCAGCTTCGGTCATGCCTTCCATTGCCGCCGGTTCCTAGCGCGCGCTCAGGCCAGCGCCAGCACCAAAAGCGTCAGCCGCGCGCGGATGACGAAGCCCATCTTCTCGTACAGGCGGATGGCCCCTGTGTTGTGGCCGTAGCAGTGCAGGAACGGCCGGTCGCCGCGCGCCTGGAAGCCGTGCATGACGCGCCGCATCAGCGCCTCGGCATAACCGCGCCCGCGATACTCGGGCCAGGTGCAGACGCCGGAGACCTCGGCCCAGCCCCGCAGCAGGAGCCGCTCGCCGGCCATCGCCGCGAGCTGCGCGCCGTCGCGGATGCCGAAGAAATTGCCGTAGCGGTGCGTCGCGGGACCCCAAGGGCCCGGCTCGGTGGCGTGCGCGATCTCGGCCATGGCCGCGGCGTCGCTTTCGGCGAGCAGGACGCTGCGGTCATCAGTGATCGGAGGCAGATCGCCGCCTTGCCACACCATCTGCACCAATTCAGCCTCGCGCAGCACTGCGAAGCCCGCCGCGACAACGGGCGGCTCGATTTCCACCAAGCCGACGAAATCGTCCGCGCCCTGAAGCGTAGCCCGAAGCGCTGCCAAGCTATCCTCACTCGCATCGCGCAAGGCGGCGAACAGGCCATATCCGGGATCGATCCGGACCGCCGCTCCGCCAGCGACCGCGAGGTGCGCCTGCCGCCCGGTCAGCGCATTCCACACCGGCCGGTCGAGCGGATTGCTCATTGGCCGCGCAGGATCGCCAGCATCTTCGCCTCGACCGACTCGTACGCCGGGGCGCCGGGAGTGATCACGTCGAAGTGGGTCGCCTCAGGGTGGAGCGAGACCTCGACCTCGGCGCCCGCCTCGCGCAATGCCGACAGCGCCGCCTCGTCGGGCGACGGCAGGCGCGCCTGGACGAACAGCAGGTGCCGGAGCTGCGCCGGATGGCCCAACGGCGAAATCGCGGCGTAGCGGCCGGGCTGCTCCGCCGCGCTGCCGCCCATGAACGGCGCGACCGAGGAGAACTGGCACAGCGCATCGAACGGCGCCTGGTCGCGCACGAGATCGGCGGGGCCGTCGAACACCACCGCGCTGGCGCGGAACGCCGGCACGCGCGCGCCGACCGGGCCGTCCGGGCCTTGCTGGGCGGCGAGCCATTGCGCCGGCAGGGCGCCCGCCGAATGCCCGACGAAGGTGAGCCGCGTCATGTCGATTCGCCGATCGCGCACCAGATCGCGCAGCAACGGCTCCGCCGCCGCCCAGTCGTCAAAACTGCCCGGCCAGCCGCCGCCGTCGCCGACCTCGCGGTAATCCACGTTGAGCGTGGCAATGCCCAAGTTCTGCCAGCGCGTGGCGAGCGGTTCCATGTAGTGCCGGTCGGCAATGCCGGTCTTCCAGCACCCGCCGTGAAAGATTACCGCCAACGGAAACTGCCCCGACCCCGCCGGCACGCGCAAGTCCGCCACTCCGCGAGGGTGGCCGGCGAAGCGCAAGGTGCGCGTCGGCTGCGACGGCGCGAGGTGCGCGTCGGTGCCGTACATGCCGAGCGCCGGCGCGACCGGAGGCGGCGTCACCGTGCAGCCGGCGAGCAAGGCGGCAACAAGCGCGACGCGCAGGGCACTCACACTCCCTCCAGCAACCGATCGGCCTGCGCCCGCGCCTCGGGCGTAACCTCGGCGCCCGACAGCATGCGGGCGATCTCTTCCTGCCGCGCGCCGGCGTCGAGCAGGCTCACCGAGGTGCGCGTGACGGTGCCCTCGCTGGTCTTGTGGATGACGTAGTGGGTACGGCCACGCGCCGCGACCTGCGGGCTGTGGGTGACGACCAGCACCTGCCCGCCCTCGGCAAGGCGCGACAGGCGTTCGCCGATCGCGCTCGCCACCGCGCCGCCGACGCCGCGGTCGATCTCGTCGAAGATCATCGTCGCCGCCCCGCCCTTCTCGGCCAGCGCGACCTTGAGCGCGAGGATGAACCGGCTCAATTCACCGCCGCTGGCGATCTTGCCGAGCGGCGCGAAATCGGCGCCCGGGTTGGTGGCGATGAGGAATTCGACCGCATCGATCCCGTGCGCGCCCCAGCGGTCCTCGGGCAGCTCGGTCACCGCGGTACGGAAGCGCGCGGAATCGAGCTTGAGCGGCGCCAGCTCGCCGGCGACCGCGGCGTCGAGCCGCTCGGCGGCGGCGATCCGCACTTGGTGCAGCGCCTGCGCGCGCTCGCGGTACGCCTCACCCGCCGCCTTCGCCGCGGCGCTGAGCGAATCGAGCTCCGCCTCGCCGCCCTCGATCGCATCGAGCTGGCTGCGGAATTCGCGCATCTTGGCGGGAAGCTCGTCGACCTCGCAGCGGTGCTTGCGGGCAATCGCGCGCAGATCGAACAGGCGCGTCTCTGCGCGTTCGAGCGCGAGCGGATCGTGGACCAGCGCGTCGGCCGCGGCGGTAAGCTTGTCCTCCGCCTCGCCCGCCTCGATCACCGCGCGGTCGAGCGCCGCCAGTGCCTCTGCGAGCAGCGGGTGTTCGGGTGCGATCCGGTCAAGCCGCCGCGCCGCCACGCGCAAGCTGGCGAGCGGCGAGTCCGATCCCTCCCACAACTGCCGCAGCAGCTCGAGGTCGCCCGACAGCCGCTCGCCCTTCTGCATCGATGCGCGCGTCTCGGCGAGGCGCGCTTCCTCGCCCGCCTGCGGCTCCAGCGCGGTCAACTCGGCGAGGTGCGCCATGAGGAGGTCCTGATCGGCCTGCGCGTCGAGCACCCGTTGCCGCGCCGCGGCGAGCCGCTCTTCCGCCCCGCGCCATGCGGTCCACAGCGGCGGAAGGCCCTGCTCGCCTCCGGCGAAGCGGTCGAGCAACAGCCGGTGACCGCGCGGATTGACGAGGCCGCGGTCGTCGTGCTGGCCGTGGAGCTCGACCAGCGCAGGCGCCAGCTCGCGCAGCAGTGCGACGCCTACCGGCTGGTCGTTCACGAACGCCTTGCTCCCGCCGTCGGCCTTTAAGGTGCGGCGCAAGATTAGCGGCTCGCCTGGCTCGATCTCGACATCCGCCTCGCCCAGCGCCTCCGCCAGGGCGGAAGGCAGCGCGGCGAACTCGAAGGTCGCGGTGACGCTCGCCTTGTCCTCGCCCGCGCGCACCAGCCCGTTCTCCGCCCGGTTGCCGAGCACCAGGCCCAGCGCGTCGAGCAGGATCGACTTGCCCGCGCCGGTCTCGCCGGTCAGCACGCCGAGGCCGCCGCGGAAGTCCAGGTCCAGCGCCTCGATCAGCACGATGTTGCGGATGGTGAGGCGCGTCAGCATGCACCGCCGTCTCTAACCGATGCGTCGCCTCGCGAAAACCGCCGCGTTGCCAAATGCAGCGCGGCTCACTAGCCTTTTGCCCGCGAAGCAATGGCTTGAGGGTGAGCGTGAGCGGGCAGATCGACGTCAAGCGGCTCGCGCTGCTCGCCTCGCGCACCGACCGCGCGATGGAGGCCGCCGCGGAACTGCGCGGCCTCTACGATTTCGTATCATTCGACCGCGCCGAGGCGGTGGTGGTGCTCGGCGGCGACGGGTTCATGCTGCACACGCTGCACCGGATGCTCGACCGCAACCGCGTGATCCCGGCCTACGGGATGAACTGCGGCACCGTCGGCTTCCTGATGAACCGCTACCGCAGCCCCGCCAAGCTTGCCGAGCGGCTGAACAAGGCGCGCGCGTTCGGCATCGCCCCCTTGCGGATGGAAGCGATCCAGCAGGACGGTTCGCGCCATATCGCCTGCGCGATCAACGAAGTCTCGCTGCTACGCGAGACGCGCCAGACCGCCAAAATCGAGATCGAATTGGACGGCAAGACCCGCCTCAAGGAACTGGTGTGCGACGGGGTGCTGCTGGCGACGCCGGCCGGATCGACCGCCTACAACCTGTCGGCCAACGGCCCGATCCTGCCGCTCGATTCGCAGCTCCTAGCGCTCACCCCGATCAGCCCGTTCCGCCCGCGCCGCTGGTCGGGCGCGGTGCTGCCCGAACGCAGCAAGGTCACCTTCCGCGTCAACGAACCGGCGAAGCGCCCCGTCTCGGTCGTCGCCGACCAGAAGGAATTCCGCGACGTGGCCGAAGTGAAGCTCGAGATCGCCCGCGAAAGCGCGCTGACTCTGCTGTTCGATCCCGGCCATGCGCTCGATGAGCGGATCGTGGCAGAACAGTTCGCGGTCTAACTTATTCGGGGACTTGCCAAGGCCAAGGCCCGCCCATATAGGCGCGCTCCTGCCGATCCGGCTGCTCCCCGATAGCTCAGCGGTAGAGTAGGTGACTGTTAATCACTTGGTCGTTGGTTCGAATCCAACTCGGGGAGCCATCTTTTCATCGCCGCCCGCCCGCTAGTCGGGATAACGCCGCCGCGGCGGATCCCAGCTGGAGGGGAAGCGGTTCCTAGCCGCGTCGAAGCGAATCGGTAGAGCGCTCGGCGCCATCATCGAAGGCGGCGCCGGAAGGCACGGCGACCGACTAGCGCGTGAGCAGCAACCGAGCGCCGACGTAGACCGTCAGCGCGGCGGTAAGCCAGCGGATGGCGGTCTGCGGCAGGAAGCGGACCGCGAGCAGGCTGCCGATCTGGCCGCCGACCACCACTGCCAGCAGCAGCGGGAAGCCGAGCGAGACAGCCTCACCGAGCCGGTCGGGACCGTTCTTGATGAGCTGCCCCGCGAGCCCGAACAGCGAATTGACCAAGATGAACAGCGCCGCGGTCGCCGCCACTGCGCGCGCGCTGTTCCACCGGGTCAGGTGCAGGAACGGAGCGAGAAAGATTCCGCCGCCGATGCCGACAAGACCCGCCAGGTACCCGATCGGCGCGGCCAGCAAGGGCATCCACCGCGCGGCGCGGGCCGGCTCGCCCTCGCGGGTCGAGGTCTGGGGAAGCAGCAGGGTGATGCCAGTCAGCACCAGACTGGCGCCGAGCACGGCGAGGAACTGTGTTTCCTTGATCGGGGTCAGCCCCCCGAGGAATGCGGCCGGGGCGGCGATCCCGGTCAACAGCGCGGCACCGCGCCAAGGCGTCAGGCCGGCGCGGGCGAAGCGGATCGAGCTGCCCCCGACCACCACCATGTTGCACGCCAGCGAGAGCACCGGCAGCAGGCGATAGTCGAAGCCGGAGAGCGCCAGGAGCGCGCTGTAGGTCGACCCGCCGCCGAACCCGACCGCTGCGTAGAGGAGCGCGGTGAGTGCGAAGGCAGCGGCGAGGAACGGCATCGCGGCTGGTCCTAGCAGATCGCTTGCGGCATGTTAGCCTGCACGGGTGGGAGGACAGTCTGTGCAAGCTTCGGACATCGCGTTAGACGGTGAAGTGGTGCGGGTCGGACCGGCCGAGGCGGGCGTGATCGCGCAGATCACCGCCGACGCCTTTCGCGACGATCCGTTCAACCGCTGGCTGTTCGGCAGCTATCGCGGAATGGCCGGCGTGTTCGCGGCGCTCGCGCGGCACGTCTATACCAGGCGCGGCTTCTGCTATCGCCTGGGCGACCGGGGCGCGGCGATGTGGATGCTGCCGGGCGGCGATCTGGAGCCGCCGCTGATGGCGATGCCGGCGCTCTACTGGGCGGTACTGCTGCAAAGCAGCCGCGGGGCGCTCAAGCGCACCGACGCGGCGGTGGCGGGGATGAACCGGCATCACCCGACCTTTCCGCATGCCTACCTGTTCACCATCGGCGTGCGCCCGCACGCGCGCGGCCAGGGTCACGGGCGGACGCTGATCCAGCCGGTGCTCGATGCGTGCGATGCGGCGGGGCTGCCCGCCTATCTTGAGAATTCTAACCCCGCGAACTGCGGGTTCTATGGCAGCTGCGGGTTCGAGCGGCAGGCGATGATCGAGGTGATGCCAGGCGCCCCGCCGCTGGAGGCGATGCTCAGGCAGCCGCGATAACGCAAAATAGCTCGTCATCCCCGCGAAGGCGGGGATCCAACTCGCGTGCTGCGCTCTCTTCAGAGGGTCGAGATGGACCCCCGCTTTCGCGGGGGTGACGACTGTTGCTTTACTGACGTTGGGCTACGCCGGCGTCTTCGCGCCCACCGCCCCGTGGCAGTGCTTGTACTTGTTCCCCGACCCACACGGGCACGGCGCGTTGCGGCTGATTTCCTCGCCGGCCCAAGGGTTCTCCATCGCTCCCGCGCTCGCGCCCGCCATCGGCGAGCCCGCGAGCGAGCCGAACAGCGCCTCGCGCAACTGCGATCCGTCGCCGTCGTTCGAATCCTCGATGCCCAGCAGCGGCTCGATGTGCCCTGTCAGGAACTCGGGCAGATCGGGCAGCGAGAGCGGTGCCTGCGGGGCGTTGAAGCGGAATTCGCTGCGCATCAGGATCGTGGTGACGTCCTCGCGCAGCGTCTCGAGCATGCGTTCGAACAGCATGAACGCCTCGCGCTTGTACTCGTTGATCGGCTGCTTCTGCGCGTAGGCGCGCAGGAAAATGACCTGTCGCAACGCGTCGAGCGTCGAGAGGTGCTCCTTCCAGTGATGGTCGAGCCGCTCGAGCAGGATCTGCTTTTCCAGCCGCTTCCACATCGCCGGGTCGGCCTCGGCGATCTTGCGCTCCATCGCTTCGTCGGTGAGCGCCTGGAGGCGCTCCTCGATCAGCTCGGGTTCGACGTGGTCTTCCTCCACCCATGCCTCGACCGGGGCATCGACCCCAAGCACATCGGAGATGCGCTGCTTGAGGCCGGCCACGTCCCACTGCTCCGGATATGAGCCCGGAGGGCAGGCCTCGCCGACCAGCGTGTTGACCGTGTCGTGGCGCATGTCGATGACGACATCGTCGACCGCTTCGGAATCCATGATGTCCGCGCGCTGCTCGTAGATGACCTTGCGCTGGTCGTTCATCACGTCGTCGTATTCGACGACCTGCTTGCGGATGTCGTAATTGCGCGCTTCGACCTTCTTCTGCGCGGTCTCGATCGCCTTCGACAGCCACTTCGAACCGATCGCCTCGCCGTCGGCCAGGTTCGAGTTCATCATCCGGCTGAACAGCGTGTCCGGGCCGAAGATGCGCAGCAGGTCGTCCTCGAGGCAGAGATAGAACCGGCTCAGGCCCGGGTCGCCCTGACGGCCCGAGCGGCCGCGTAGCTGGTTGTCGATGCGGCGCGATTCGTGGCGCTCGGTGGCGAGCACGAACAGGCCCCCGGCGGCGAGCACCTGCGCGCGCTCGGCCGCGACCTCGTCCTTGATGCGCTGGATCGCGGCGTCACGCTCCGGCCCGTCGGCCATGTCCTTGAGTTCGTCCTCGATCCGAAACTCGACGTTACCGCCGAGCTGGATGTCGGTGCCGCGGCCGGCCATGTTGGTGGCGATGGTCACCGCCCCCAGCCGCCCGGCCTGGGCGACGATGTGCGCCTCCATCTCGTGGAAGCGAGCGTTGAGCACTGAATGCTTGACGCCTTCCTTCTCGAGGAATTCGCTCAGCAGTTCCGACTTCTCGATCGAGACGGTACCGACGAGCACCGGCTGGCCGATCTGCTGCTTCTCGGCGATCGACTTGGCGATGGCCTGGAACTTGTCCTGCGTGTTCTTGTAGAACTCGTCTTCCTCGTCGATCCGCTGGACCGGCACGTTGGTCGGGATCTCGACCACGTTCATCTTGTAGATGTCCCAGAACTCGGCCGCTTCGGTCGCGGCGGTGCCCGTCATGCCGGACAGCTTGGGATACATGCGGAAGTAGTTCTGGAAGGTGATCGAGGCCATCGTCTGGTTCTCGGGCTCGATCTTGACGCCCTCCTTGGCCTCGACCGCCTGGTGCAGGCCGTTCGACCAGCGCCGGCCATCCATCATGCGGCCGGTGAACTCGTCGATGATGACGATCTTGTCGTCCTTCACGATGTAATCGATGTCGCGCTTGAACATCACGTTCGCCCGCAGCGCCTGGTCGAGGTGGTGGACGACCTGGGTGTTCTCGACGTCGTAGAGGTTCGGCCCCGCCAACAGGCCGCTGCCGGCGAGCATCTCCTCGATTTTCTCCGCGCCCTCTTCGGTCCACGAGATGTTCTTGGTCTTCTCGTCGGCTTCGTAGAAGCTCGCGTCGATCGCCTTCACGATCTGGTCGATCGCGATGTAGAGGTCCTGCTTGTCCTCGGTCGGGCCGGAGATGATCAGCGGGGTGCGTGCTTCGTCGATCAGGATCGAGTCGACCTCGTCGACGATCGCGAAGTTGAAGGCACGCTGCACCATCTGTGCGCGCTCGTGCTTCATGTTGTCGCGCAGGTAATCGAAGCCGAACTCGTTGTTCGTGCCGTAGGTGATGTCGCTGCCGTACGCCTCGCGCCGCTCCAACTCGTTGAGGTTGGGCACGATCACGCCGATCGTCAGGCCGAGGAACTTGTGGATGCGGCCCATCCAGTCGGCGTCGCGGCGGGCGAGGTAGTCGTTTACGGTGACGACGTGGACGCCCTTGCCCTCGATCGCATTGAGGTAGGTCGCCAGCGTCGCGACCAGGGTCTTGCCCTCGCCCGTGCGCATCTCGGCGATCTCGCCGCGGTGGAGCACGATGCCGCCGACCATCTGCACGTCGAAGTGCCGCATCCCGAGCACGCGGACCGATGCCTCGCGCACGGTGGCGAAGGCTTCGGGCAGGATGTCGTCGAGGGTGCTGCCGGCGGCAAGCTGGTCGCGGAACTTCTGCGTCTGCGCGGCGAGCTCTTCGTCGGTCAGCGCCTGGAGCTGCGGCTCGAGCGCATTGATCTGGCGGACGGTCTTATCGAGCGACTTGACGTAACGGTCGTTCGAAGACCCGAACAGGGCCTTGGCGAGGTTCTGAATCATGATGGCGTGCCTGGCGGCTGGAGGTACGGATACGCGCCCCGCCCGCGCGGCGCGCGGGTCCGAGGCGTCAGGTTACGGCGCGATGAAAGGCGGCGTTACTCGAACGCGCGGTCGGGACCGAACTGTACCGTCGGGATGTAGATGACGATGGGGCGGCGCGGCTGGCAGCCAGGCTGCGCGGTTGCCTTGCCCTGGAGATTGCTACGCTGCGGAGCGACGCTGCACGGGGCCTGCTGCGAGCCCTGCGACACGCCGGGCGCGGTTTCCACCTGCCGGGCATTGTCGAGCATCATACGCGCTTCCGCCGGCGTGCCAATGGCGGCCAGCCCGGTGATCAGCGCAAGACATGCAAGGATGCGACGCAACATAGCGCGGGTCAGATAAGCTTTGCCGAGCATTCCGTCCATTCCCATTGCGAAAACGCGTTTACATCACGCTTAAGCCTAAACAATTCCGCTGAATGAAACTTGAACACTTTGGATGGCTTAGCGCGCGATCTGCCAGCGAACGGAGCTACTGAAGGTGCCCGCGACCGGTTGGCCGGTCTCATCGAGCGCTGAATAAAATCGCCCTCGAGTCTTCAGCGCAGCGCACGCGCGTTCGTCGAACTGCTTGAGCCCGCTGGATTTGGTGATCTTGCAGTCCGCTACATCCCCGAATGGATCGACCGACAGTGTGAAGCGGACGACGCCCTCCTTGTCCTGGATCAAGGCGCCGGTCGGATAATCGGGCGAGCTCAACCAATCCCCGGGGTTGCCCACCGGCTTCGCCGCGCGCGGTTTGCCGGGGGTGAAGCCCGGTGGCTTGGCGGTGTAGGCTGCAACATAGTTCGTGGGCGCCGGGCCAGCGATTTTGACGACCATTTCGGTCCACGCCAGAAACGCGAGCAGAGCGAAAAACGACAGCCAGAAAACGAGTTTGAGGCGCGGCGGCACATCTCTCAAGTGCGCGAGCGCCTTGCGGGAGGCAAGCGAAAACAGCTCACTAGCGGCGGGATCGGCGCAACAAGGCTGTTTGTCTTGCGGCGCTTGGGTTCCCCTCCTTAAAGGACCGTCATGGAACTTGCGCCCTCGCCCCTCGCGATACCGTTTCCCGACGCTCCCAACATTGCCGGAGCAGTGCCGCGCGTTGCGCGCGCAGGCTACAAGGACTGGGGGCGCTGCGACCTGACTTTTGTCGAGCTTGACGAAGGCACGGCAGTGGCGGGCGTTTTCACCCGCAACGTCTGCTGTTCGAGCGAAGTCGAGCTCGGGCGGGAGCAGGTGCGGCTCGGCAAGGCGCGGGCTTTGGTGGTGAACGCGGGCAATTCGAACGCGTTTACCGGTTACCGGGGGCGCGAGGCGGTCGAGGCCATCATGGCGCAGGTGGCCGAGCATCTCGGCTGCGCGCCGAGCGATGTGTTCGTGTCCTCGACCGGCGTGATTGGTGTGCCTTTACCACAGGACAAGGCGCGCGAGGGGCTTGCGGCAGCCTTTGCCGCGCCTGAGTGCTCGTGGGAGGAAGCGGCCGCAACTATCGGAACGACCGACACTTTTTCCAAAGGCGTGGTGGCGAGCGCGATGGTCGGCGGGACCAAGGTCTCCCTGGTCGGCATCGTCAAGGGCAGCGGCATGATCGCCCCCGATATGGCGACGATGCTGGGTTACGTGTTCACCGATGCGGCGGTCGAGCCGGCGTTCCTCCAGGCACTGCTGTCGAGCGCGAGCGACGCGACGTTCAACTGCATCACGGTCGATAGCGACACCTCGACCAGCGATACCGTGCTGGCGTTCGCCACCGGGCGCGCAGGCAATGCCCCGCTCGCCTCGCTCGACGATCCGGGGGCGGACGCCTTTGCAGCCGCCTTGCACGATGTGTGCAGGCAGCTTGCACACCTGGTGGTGCGCGACGGCGAAGGGGCGAACAAGTTCATCGAGGTGTCGGTGACGGGCGCCGTGTCGGACGAGAGCGCGCGCAAGGTCGGACTCGCGGTCGCCAACTCGCCGTTGGTCAAGACCGCGATCGCGGGCGAGGACGCCAATTGGGGCCGCGTGGTTATGGCGGTCGGCAAGGCGGGCGAGCCGGCGGACCGCGACAAGCTGTCGATCGGCTTCGGCGGCACGTGGGCGGCGCGCGAAGGCCAGCCGCTGGCCGACTACGTTGAGGCGCCGGTCACTGCACACCTCAAGGGGCAGGAGATCGCCATCGCGGTCGATCTCGGCCTCGGCGAGGGACGCGCTACGGTTTGGACCTGCGACCTCACCCACGGATACATCGAGATCAACGCCGACTACCGCTCGTGAGCGCGCTCGACGACGAAATACTCGCGCTGCTACGCTTCGCGGCCGAGCGGTCGATCATGCCGCGCTGGCGCAATCTCGCTGCGGCTGACGTCGAGCAGAAGGGCGTCGACGATCCGGTCACCGTCGCTGACCGCGAGGTCGAGGAGTTCCTGACCGACGCCCTCACCCGCCTCGCGCCCGGCCTGGCGGTGGTCGGCGAGGAAGCAGCGCACGCCGATCCCGCGATGCTGGAGAGCCTGTCCGGCGCGTGCTGGATCATCGACCCGATCGACGGGACGAGCAACTTCGCCTCGGGCAACGGGCATTTCGCGACAATGGTCGCGCTCGCCGACGCCGGTGAGACGATCGCCGGCTGGATTTACGACCCGCAGCGCGACCGGATGTGCCGCGCGCGGCGCGGCGAAGGCGCGTTCATCGATGGCCAGCGACTTACGACCCGGCCCAGCGGACACGCTCCGCAGCGACTGGCGGCGATGACCCGCTACATGGCACCCGGTCAGCGCGAGCGCTTCGAGACGCGCGTAGCGCCGCACTTCGAGCTGATGGTCGCTCCAGGGTGCGCGGCGGAGCAGTATCCGCTTGTCGCGCTCGGCGAGCATGACCTCGCGATCTACGAGCGCGTGCTGGCGTGGGACCACGCCGCCGGGTGCCTGTTCCTCAATGAAGCCGGCGGGCGCTGCGCGCACCAGGACGGCGCGCCCTACCGGGTCGACAGCGGCCGCAAGGGGATGGTCGCGGCGACCGACCCTGTGAGTTGGGACCGCTTCGTCGCTCTGCTAGACAGCGCCGGCTACGCGCCGGGCGACTAGAGCTCGCTTTCGAGCCAGCCCTTGAGCTGCATCTTGGGCGCCGCACCGAGCTTCTGAGCGACCGGCTTGCCGTCCTTGAACAGCACCATCAGCGGAATCGACTGGACGCCGATCGCACCGGGCACGCCGGTGTTTTCCATGATGTCCATCTTGGCGATGGTCACCTTGTCGCCGAGCTCGTTGGCGATTTCTTCCAGTGCCGGAGCGATCATCTTGCAGGGGCCGCACCATTCGGCCCAGAAA
>JAEWKG010000031.1 GCA_023386135.1 Pseudomonadota bacterium
GGTCAGCGTGGCATCGCTCGCCGAGAACGCCGGTGTCAGTACCGAATTGGCGTAATTGCCGGCACCGATGAAGCCAACCGAACACCGGCCGCTCCCAGCACTCGTCCCGGAGGCCGGAAGGACACCAGCAGTCGGACGCGTTTTGGCCGGTGGCGTATCGTCGGCAGTGGGGTATTCGAGCACGACCCCCAGCGCTGGCGCGCGATCGGCGATCAGCGCATAGGCGTCAACCGCGCGCTCGATTCCGAAACGATGGGTGATCAACGGATCGACGTCGATCCGCCCGTCAGCCATCAGCCCGAGCACCGCCTCGAAGTTGCGCTGTTCGGTCCAGCGCACATAGGGCAGAGGATAATCCTGACCGCCGTCTTCGTAGCGCGGGTCGTAGCGGCCGGGGCCGTACGAGCACGACACTTGGAAGCTCAGTTCCTTCTCGTAGAAATCGGCGCGCGAAAGCTCGAGCCCGGTGACCCCGACGAGGACGATGCGCCCGCGTTTGCGGCTCATCCGGGCCGCTTGGCTCACGGGATCGCTGCTGCTGGTCGAAGCGCAGATCAGCACCGCATCGACCCCGCGCTCGCCGGTCAGCGCCATTGCCGAGGCGACCGGATTCTGACCGGAAGACAGATCGATCGTCTCCGCCCCGAAGGCCTGCGCGAGCGCCAACTTGGCCGGATCGAAATCGAGGCCGATGACGCGGCAGCCGTTGGCTTTGAGCAACTGCACCGCGAGCAATCCGATCAAGCCCAGGCCGCTGACCGCGACAGTTTCGCCCAAAGTCGGCTGCGCCAGCCGGATGCCCTGTAGCGCAATGGCTCCGATGACGGTGAAGGCCGCCTGGTCGTCGGTCACGCCTGTCGGGATCGCTGCGATCAAATTGACGGGCACCGCCACGAATTCGGCGGGAGGGCCATTGCTAACCACCCGGTCGCCTGGCGCGATTCCCACGACCGCTGATCCGCTTTCAACAACCGTGCCCACGTTGCAGTAGCCAAGCGGCAGGGGCTGATCGAGCTTGTTGCGGACCGCCTCGATGGTCGGCAGCAACCCGTCGGTGCGGGCCTTTTCGAGAACCATTCTGACCTTGTCGGGCTGCTGGCGCGCCTTGCTCAGCCAACCGGCCTTCCCGAACTCCACCAGCATCCGTTCGGTGCCTACCGACACCAGACTGCGGGAGGTCCGGATCAGCACTTGGTGGCGGCCGGGGGTCGGCACCGGTACGTCGGCGAGTTCCGTCTGGCCGTCCTTCAGCCCCTGTAGAACCTGTCTCACCGTACATCTCCGGAACGTGTCGCGAGCCGCGTCTTCTGCTCGCCGGTTGGGTAATTGAGCAGCACTGCGCGGTACTTGCCCTTGAACACGAAGAGGCTGCCGGCTGCGGCGCCGATGATCGGGAAGCGGTCGATCAGCGCCTCAAGATGCTCGAGATTACCTGCCCCCCCGAGCGCCGTGAGCGGAACCGACGTGGCCTTGCGGACCTGCTCCACAAGATCGAGGTCGTAGCCGTCCATCTCGCCGTCCCGGTCGATCGAGTTGATCACGATCTCGCCCACGCCTTGGTCTTCGAGCCGTCGTGCGAAGGCGGTGGGATCGAGCCCGGTCTTGCGGGTACCGTTATGCGTGAACACCTCGTTGCGGCGGAGCAGACCGGCCTTCCTGACGTCCATTACCGCGACGATGCTCTGGGTGCCGACCCTGCGGACCGCCTCGGCGATGAGCGCCTCGCCTTTCACAGCAGCGGAGCCGATGGCGACCTTCTCGACGCCGAGGCTGACGATCCGCTCGAATTGGTCGGCGGTGGTTACACCACCTGCGTAGCAAAGCGGCATCCGGCACTCGGCGGCGAGGTTGCGAATCAGGCCGTAGTCGGGTTCCCGGCCGCGCGCCGAGGCATCGATGTCGGCGACGAACAGTTCATCGACCTCCTTCTCGTTGAAAATGCGCACGGCATTGATCGGATCGCCCACGTACTTGTGGTCAACGAAGCGCCGGGTCTTCACGAGACCGCCGTTGTGCACCAGCAGGCAGGGTATGATGCGCGGACGCAGCATGATTCAAGCCCGCGCGAAATTGGCGAGCAGCGAGACCCCGAACCGGTGACTCTTTTCCGGGTGGAACTGCGTGCCGAAAATCGCTCCGCGCCGTACCGCGCTGGCAAAGGCGGTGCCGTACGTGGTCGTCGCCAGCACGTCGTCATCGTTGGTCGGGGCGTAGTGGTAGGAGTGCAGGAAATAGTACCGCGGTTCGTCGATCCCTGCGAACAACAGGCTATCGGCCCGCGGCACAACATCATTCCACCCCATGTGGGGTAAGTGGGTGCGCTGGTTGAACGCGCGGTCGTCGAAGCGCGCGACGGTGCCTGCAATCCAGCCGAGGCCGGGACGAGCGCCCTCTTCGCTCGAATCGGCCATCATATGCATGCCGACGCATACTCCGAGCGCGGGCTTGCCCGCGCCGAGTACCTGCCGGTCGAGCTCGTCGCGCATGCCCGATGCCTCGAGCCGCTCCATCGCCCGGTCGAACGCGCCGACGCCTGGCAGGATGATGCGGTCGCCGGACGAAAGCTCTTCCGCCGTGCGCGCGCCGATCGCGGGGATGTTCAGTCGCTTGTAGATGTCGAGGAAAGCTTGGACGTTCCCCAGCCCGTAGTCGGCGATCGCGATCACCGTTTGCCCCCCACCTCGAGCCCGAGCGCCTTGGCGCCGCGTGCACCGAGGTCGTAGATCCACATCTGCGATTTGTAATCGCGGAAGCTCTTGTTCGGCGCGCGAAGATATCCATTCAGCTCATCGGCAGTGATTCCGAGTTTGGTTGCGATAAATTCGATGTCCTGGTGGATGGTTTCCGGATCGTAGGCAGGCTGCTCGAGCTGCTTCAGCGCTTCTTCACGGGTCATTTGCCCGGTCAGAATTAGACTTGAGTACTGCACCTTGCGGGTATCGTACCCAAACCTTTCGGGCAGCCAGTAGCTTTCGTAGAACCGGGTAAACCGCGATTCAAAGTGCTTTTGCGGATAGGGCTGCCAGCCGAACCGACGCGACAACATTTCGACAGCCTCATCCTTGATATAGGCGATGTTGTTGAGCGGTCGCCACGAACGGATGCCCTTGACGTATGGCAGCCACAACTTGTGCCACAGGATCGAGGTGACCGGGTAATTGCGCAACGGCCGTTCCCCGAATTTGGCGTGAATGTCGCGTAACTGCGTGGAATCGGATTGATAATACATCCATTCGACGGGGTTGCGCACGCACTCGGTCGACAAGTTGGCGCCGGTCAGGATGTCGCGCACGTTATACTGCGTGGCGAACTTGTACATTGTGGCGAAGAAGGCGTGGTCCTGAGGTGTGTCAATGTGCGGTACGCCGGACTTGAAAAACGCCAGCTGCAGGTCCTTCATCTCCTCCCAGTCGATCACCTCGGTGTAGAGATCCAGCCCGAGGCCGTCGACGATCCGCTCTATGTTGTTGACTGCAATTTGCGAGTTCCAGCCCGCGTCCACGTGAAACACCAACGGGCGCAGCCCGAACATCTCCTTGGCCGCGTAGACGAGGTAGGAACTGTCGATCCCGCCGCTCATGCCGATGATGCAATCGAAGTCGCGGCCTTTGCCGTTCTCGCGAATGCGCTCGATCATGCGTTCGAGCGCCGCCTCGCCCTTCTCCCCGGTATCCCAGTTGGGCAACGTGTGTTCGCGGAACGAACGACAATGATCGCAAACCCCATTCGCGTCGAACGTGATATTTGAATCCGTCGTGTCCATCACGCAGTTCGTGCAAATATGGTGCATAGGTACCTAGTTTTGGGGGATTGGCGCGTGATGTAGAAATTCGAGGGGGTTCGTAACGTAGGGCGCCATGTCGTGCAAAGCAGCATCGGGCAAGTCCCACCATTGGCTGGCCAGCAGGCAGTTAATGGTTTTTGTGTCGAACCGCTTCCGAATTTCGCGCGCAGGAACGCCCGCAACGATCGAGTAAGGTTCGACGCTTCGCGACACAACCGATCCCGCGCCGATGACCGCCCCATCGCCGATCGTCACGCCGGGCAGCACTATCGCGTTGCGGCCGATCCAGACGTCGTTTCCCACGACCACCCTTTCCGGCGGCGGCCGGAGATGTTCCGAATATTTCGCCGTTACGCTGTCTCGCCCTTCGTAGAACACGGGTGACATAGCGGCCCATTCCATCGGATGGCGTCCTCCGCCCAGGATCACGCCATTCGCGATGGACGTAAATGCGCCGATATCGGCGCAAACTATATCGCAATCATATCCGCAGAACGAATGCCGAGCCATTGAACTGTTGACCACGCTGGAGCCCGATTCAACCTTGCTGGTCTTATGTATAGAGCTCTGCTTAATCGACGCGAGGCGCCCCTTCTTGATGGCCTTCGATAAGACATACTGGATCCATCCGAACCATCCTGTCATTTCCAAACCCCCTCGAGCGAACTACGCGCCCGGAAGAAAACAAAGATCATGAGGAAATAGAACGTATCGAGCAAGGTGGGAAAAAGGATCGGTTCTGTCGCGGCGCGAAGAACGGCAAGTGCCACAAAAAACCCGAGCGGAAGTTTGAGCGACCACGGAGCGCGAGCGAATAAGACGACGAAGGGGCTGAGGATTGCAAATAGAAATCCGAAAATGCCGAAGAAAGAGTGAGTTCGGATGAAGCTGATATGAGGATTTCCCTTGTATTGAATGTCGATAATCGTCCCTTGGTACTCAGAGCCTAGGAAAAATGTTGTAGGTGTAATTGTGCTCAGGTAACTATTAAGGATGCCGAGGCGGTTCTCGTCGACGACGCCAACGCTGAGTTTGGTATATCGCGCGACGTAGTCATAAAGCTCCTGAATATTGAGCGCGAGTTCGACCATCGCGAACAATGACAGCGTCACAAGCGTAATGCGGTAGAGCGGCGATACGTGCCGCGGGAAGAGATTGATGATCAGGCTGCCCGCGATAAGCAGCCCTCCAACCACGAGCGAGCCTCGACCGCTGCCGAGGAAAGCGACTGCAAAGGTCAGCACCGGTGTCAGAATGGGCGCCCGTCCCTTAACGACGAAGCTGGTCACGCACAGAAGCAATTGCACGATGATCATGTAGGCAGGGATGCCATTCGTGCTCGATCCTTCGATCACCTCGCCAAACGGGGTGGGCGAATCCCAGTAAAGCACAAGCACAGCCGAAACCATCGCGAGGCAGACCCAGTAGATGATCGTCGCGGCCCGATGTATCGCGGTGGCAGCGAAGCGGGACATCACCCGGGCCGTCAGGAAGCTGATCGCGGTCGCGAACAGATAGAATACGGGAGAGAAGCCATGACCCGGCTTCAGGAACGCCGGTGTCAGCAGCAGCAATACAAGGAGTGCCCGGGTTGCGAACTCGGCATCGATATCGAGCAGCTTGCGGTAGAAGATCACGAATACGACGCAAAGCGCCGTCCCGCCCACGAAGGTGTAGATCGACTGATATGCGAACGCGAGCGTGGCAAGGATCCCAAGGACCCCGATGGGGATCGCTCCGCGCGTGTCGCCCGCCGCGCTGTCGCCGATGGCGGCGGGTAAAGTCGATTGAGCTAGTA
>JAEWKG010000054.1 GCA_023386135.1 Pseudomonadota bacterium
GACGTCGAGGAAGTTGGCCGGGAACGCGCCATTGAGCTTGATGATGTCCATCGTCGCCATCGCGAGGCCGGCGCCGTTGACCATGCAGCCGATGTTGCCGTCGAGCTTGATGTAGGCCAGATCGTACTTCGATGCCTCGACTTCGGCCGGATCCTCCTCGGTCTCGTCGCGCAGCGCCTCGATGTCCTTGTGGCGGTAGAGCGCGTTCGAATCGAAGCTCATCTTGGCGTCGAGCACCATGAGCTTGCCGTCTTCGGTCACCACCAGCGGGTTGATCTCGAGCATCGAGCAATCGGTCGCGAGGAACGCGTCGTAGAGCTGCTTCGACAGCGCCTGCGCCTGCTTGTTGAGGTCGCCGGTCAGCTTGAGCGCGAAGGCCACCGCGCGGCCGTGGTGCGGCTGGAAGCCCTCCGCCGGATCGACGCTGAAGGTGGTGATCTTCTCGGGCGTATCGTGCGCGACGCCTTCGATATCCATCCCGCCCTCGGTCGAGACCACGAACGCCACCCGACCGCTGTCGCGATCGACCAGCAGCGAAAGGTAGAATTCGCTCGCGATGTCGACGCCGTCGGTGATGTAGAGACGCTGCACCTGCTTGCCGTGCTCGCCGGTCTGCACCGTCACCAGCGTGTTGCCGAGCATCTCGCGCGCATTGGCCTCGACCTCGTCGATCGACTTCGCGAGCCGGACGCCGCCCTTGGCCTCCGCGGGCAGTTCCTTGAACTTGCCCTTGCCCCGCCCGCCGGCGTGGATCTGCGCCTTCACCACGTAGAGCGGCCCGGGCAGCCTCTTGGCGGCGGCGACCGCCTCCTCGACGCTCAGCGCGGGGTATCCGGCGGGCACCGCGATGCCGTGCTTCGCGAGCAGTTCCTTGGCCTGGTATTCGTGGATGTTCATGGGGCGGATCGCCGCTTTCTTGGGCTGGGGGAGTTTGCGCGGGGGCCTAAGCACGGTTCGGCGCGCTTGAAAAGCACACTGTGCCTCGCCAATGCCCAAGCTGTGATTGATGCAAAACGCCTCGAAGCGATCGTGCGCGAAGCCAGCGAGATCGCGTTCGGCATGTGGCCGGGCGGCGGCCACGCGCTGGAGGCGTGGGAGAAGGCGCCCGGCAACCCGGTGTGCGCGGCGGACATCGCGGTCGACGCCTTCCTCAAGCGCGAGCTCGGCCGACTGCTGCCCGCGGCGGGCTGGCTGAGCGAGGAGACCGCCGACGATCCCTCACGCCTCGACAAGGGGTTGATCTGGCTGGTCGACCCGGTCGACGGCACCCGCGACTTCATCCGCGGGCGGAGCGGCTGGGCGGTGTCGGTCGCGCTGATCAGCGAGCGGCGCCCCCTGATGGGCTTCCTCGCCGCCCCGGCGCGGGACGAGTTCTGGAGCGGCGTCTCGGGCCAGGGCTCGTGGCGCAACGGCCAGCGCCTCGCCGCCTCGCAGCGGCAGGAGTTCGCGGGCGCGCGCGTCCCCGCCGATTCGCTGCCGAAGGAAGACCGCGACCTGGAGATGGTCGACAAGCCGAACTCGATCGCCCTGCGCGCCGCGATGGTGGCGAGCGGCGAGGCCGACCTCCTCGCCACGCTGCGCTGGGGCTACGAATGGGACATCGGCGCCGCCGCCCTGATTGCCCGCGAGGCCGGCGCCGCGGTGACCGACGCCTTCGGCCAGCCCCTCAACTACAACAAGCGCGACCCGCGCGCCTTCGGCCTGCTGATCAGCGCCCCGGCGATCCACGATGCGGCGGTCGAGCGGCTGGCGGACAGGGCGAGGGCGATTGCGGGGTGAGGTCTGCTGTTGGGCGGGAAGCAGACGCTAGTCTCGGCCTACCCGAACCGCTCGCAAGCCCAGAGCGATTGTCCAAATCGGATAAACGACACGACCAAGTAGTGTCCCGACAGCCATGCAGATATGAGCGATGAGGTTTGGCGTGGTCAGAGATTGCGCGTCGATCTCTGCATTTGTGAGAGGCCGCGTAAACACCTCGGGCGCCACGAAGGAACCGTAGACCACGAATCCGATACCTACGAGGAGCAATCCGAGCCCCGCGATCGTTCCCGCCCACACGATTGCCCTCGAGAATAGCGTGTCATCCTTCTTGTTGACGAGCAACAGCCAGATGCCGACGAGGCCGATCGGAGCCATGTACAGCATATCGGAAACCTGGCCCGTCAAAAGCAGCCCAGCCGCGAGAGCTAGCGTGACTTGACCAAAAAGACCGGTCCATCGCGCCAGGCGGCCAGTTGTCGCTCCCCGATACAAGCCAAGCACGACAGGAATCATCACCAACGCTTGCACGGCTACCGCCGCGTTCTGCCAGGCAAAGAGACTGGTTTCCCGACGCATGGAATCCGAAGCGGGCGTCGGCGCTGCAAGCGCGGTAACTAGCAAACCGACCGCCAAGACGCCAATGGCACCAGCGACTAGCGCCATTGCGCCTGTTCGACGACTAACCGCTTTGTGCATGGAGCCCCCCGCGCGCAAAGCCAACTTACGGCGCGCTCGCTACCCGCGCAATGGGTCGTAAACGGGCCTCCGTTTTCATAACCAAAAAGGCCGGCCCCCTTTCGGGAACCGGCCTCCGTGTGCGACCACACGGCTCGTGAGAGCTTAGTTCGCGGCTTGCGCCTCGGCCTGGGTGATCGGGATGATCTTCACCTCGACCCGGCGGTTGGCGGCTTCGTTGACGTTGTCGCCGGTGGCGACCTTGAGGTTGGTCTCGCCGAAGCCCATCCAGCGGATGCGCGAAGAGCTGACGCCGCGGCTGATCAGGTAGTTCGCCACCGCCTGCGCGCGCTGTTCGCTGAGGCGCTGGTTGGACGAGGCCGAGCCGACCGTGTCGGTGTAGCCGTACACGTCGACCAGGCTGTTCGGGTACTGCTGCAGGCTGGAGGCCACGCGGTCGAGCAGGCTCTGGAAACCCGAGTTGATCTGGTAGCTACCGGTGGTGAAGGTCACCCCGTCGGGCAGGTTGACGAGGATCGCCTGGCCGCCGTCGACCTCGGACACGTCAACGCCCGAGCCGGCGGTCTGGTCCTGCCGCTGCTTGAGCTGGTGGTCCATCCGGTAGCCGACGTAGCCGCCGAGCGCGCCGCC
>JAEWKG010000068.1 GCA_023386135.1 Pseudomonadota bacterium
GCTCGAAGATATGCGCCACCGCGCCGGGCCGGTCGGGCACGCGGGTGAGGATGACCTTCGCTTCGTTCTTGTCGTGCGCGATGCCGGTGACGTGCTGGCGTTCCATCTCGCCTCTCTCCAAAATCTCTTCCATCTCGCTTTCCGAGACGATCATGGTGCCGGGGATCTCGTCGGCGGGCACGGCGTCGTCGCCGATGAAGCTGGAGAGGACCTGCACCCGCACGCCCTCCTTCATCGCCAGGCCGACCGAGCGGGTCTGCAGCACCTTGGCGCCGACGCTCGCGAGCTCGAGCATTTCCTCGTAGGTCACCGCCTTCAGCTTGCGCGCCTTGGCGACGATGCGGGGGTCGGTCGTGTAAACGCCGTCGACGTCGTTGTAGATGTCGCACCGGTCCGCCCCGATCGCCGCCGCGACCGCGACCGCGGATGTATCCGAGCCGCCCCGCCCCAACGTGGTCACGCGGTTGTCGTGCCCCAGCCCCTGGAAGCCCGGGATCACCGCGATCTCGCCCGCCGCCATGCTGGCGAGAAGCGCATCGCTGTCGATGTCCTCGATCCGCGCCTTGGCGTGGGCTTCGATGGTGTGGATCGGCAATTGCCAGCCGAGCCAGCTCCTCGCCTTGCAGCCGAGCGCCTGCAACGTGAGTGCAAGCAGCCCGCTGGTCACTTGCTCACCCGATGCAACCACCACGTCGTACTCGGCCGGATCGTAGAGCGGATTGGCCTCGCGGCAGAAATTGACCAGCCGGTCGGTCTCGCCCGCCATCGCGGAGACTACCACCGCGACCTCGTGCCCGCCCGCGGCTTGCTTGCGCACGATGTTCGCCACCCGGCGGATGCGCTCGGTCCCGGCCATCGACGTGCCGCCGAATTTCATCACGATGCGCGCCAAGTGTGCACGACTCCCGCTGGATGCGTTACGGCGGCGCTGTTACGGGGGCCGCATGGTCGATGCAACACAGCCCGCCGATACCAATTCTTGTGAGCCGGCAACGATCCGGGAATCGGAAGCGGCGCATTTCGGCAAGCTCGCGCGCGAGTGGTGGGATCCGAAGGGCTCCTCGGCGATGCTGCACCGCCTCAACCCGGTGCGCTTGCGCTTCATTCGCGAGGCCATCGACCGGCACTGGCCCGCCACCAGCGATATCCGGCCGCTCGCCGGCAAGCGCGCGCTCGACGTCGGCTGCGGCGCGGGTCTACTGTGCGAGCCGCTCGCCCGCCTCGGCGCGGAGGTGACCGGGGTCGACGCGGCGGCGGAGAACGTCGCGGTCGCCGCTGCGCATGCGGAGGGCGTGGGCCTCGCCATCCACTACGTCTCAGGCGAACTCGCCGCGCTCGACGCCGCGCCGTTCGACCTCGTCACCGCGATGGAGGTGATCGAGCACGTCGCCGACAAGCGCGCGTTCGTTGCCGAACTCGCGGCGCGACTGACGCCCGGCGGGCTGATGATCCTATCCACCCCTAACCGCACCGCGCGTTCGCGGATGCTGCTGGTCGACGGGGCCGAGGCGATCGGCCTGATCCCGCGCGGCACGCACCACTGGGACGATTTCGTCACCCCCGAGGAATTGCGCGCCCTCCTCGCCGAAGCGGGCATCGCGATGGGCGAGCCGCAGGGCATCGCCTTTTCGCCGGCGAGAGGCCTGCACCTCTCGGCCGACCTCTCGCTCAACTACATCGTGACCGCGACGCGCTAGCCCGCGGCCTTGGCCGGATGGCCGGGGCACGACTCGATCGACACCGGCGGCACGGGCTTGCCGCCCTTGCTGAACATCTCGACGCGCAGCAGCACGCCCTGGTCGAGGATGTCGGTGTAGTTCTTGTTGCCGCAGACGAGCTGGGTGATCCCGGTCTTGGCCTCTTCCTCCGAGATCGTCACGCCGTCTTCGATCGCGTTCTTGAAGGTCAGGACCATCGTCTTGCCCTCGGCGCGCGCCGAGAGGTCGTCGGCCATCTCACCGGCGGTCAGCCCCTTGGTCTTGTTGAACAGCGACGCCATCGTCGCCGCCTTGTCCTCCGGCGTGTCGGTCTTCATGCCACATGCGGCGAGTGTCCCGGCGAGCATGATGATGAGCGCGGTACGCATTGCTGGTTTCCCCCAATTGCTAGTTGCGACAGGGGTTTAGGGGCGAAGCGTTAAGGAGAGCAACCCGCTAGCGCGAAGATTTGCGCAAGGCGCTGGCGAGCGCCGGATCGTCGGTGAACACGCCATCGACCCCGGCGCTGGCGAGTAGGCTCCACGCGCCGGCGTAGTTGCCGGTGGCGGCGGGATCGCTGCCGATCTTGAGCGGCGCGGGGAGGAAGTCGTTTTCCTTGCGCAGCGCCCAGGCGTGGACCTTGAGGCCCGCGGCGTGCGCCTGCCCGACCAGCGCGGTGGGCTTGCCGTCCGGGCCGAGCACCTGCCGCAGGTCCGGCCCGATCGCGTCCGCATAACTGGCGATCTCGGCCAGGCCGCTCGGGGTGAGCATTTCAGCATAGTGCATGCCTGCCTCGTCCGCGGGGCCGCCGTCGGCCGAGACCAGCTGGACCAGCCGTGCGCCGGTCAGCTTGGCGAGGCGCTTCAGCGGCGCGACCTCGAAGCACTGGATGAAGACCGGCGCGGTCGCGGTATCGAGGCCGTCCTTCTTCAGCGCGGTGACCAGCAGGTCGACACTGTCGATCCCCTCGCCGAGCAGGAAGGTGGGATGCTTCAATTCGGGGTAGAGGCCGATACGGTGACCGGTCTCGGCCTCCTTGGCGTGGACCAGACTGACGATCTCGGCGAAGGTTGGCACCTGGTAGAGCCCGTCGAAGCGCGCATTGCCGGGGCGGATCGTCGGCAGCCGCTCCTTCGCGCGCAGGGTGCGCAGTTCGGCTAGCGTGAAGTCCTCGGCGAACCAGCCGTTGATCAGCTGGCCGTCGATTTCCTTGGCGCGGCGGCGGTCGGCGAACTCGGGTCGAGCGGCAACATCGGTGGTGTCGCTGAGCTCGTTCTCGTGCCGGGCGACCAGCACCAGGTCCTTGGTCACCACCAGGTCGGGTTCGATGAAGTCGGCGCCTTCGTCGATCGCGCGCTCGTAGGCGGGGAGCGTGTGTTCGGGCCGCTCGCCGCTGGCGCCGCGATGGGCGATGATGAGCTGCGCCTGCGCGGGGACGGCGAGGCTGAGTGCTGCGAGAGCAAGAAGGAAACGCATGATCGGTCCTGTGGCGTGCCTTGGCTGAACCTCAGCCGAGCGCCTCGGCGATCGCCGCGCGCGCCTGCGCCTCGCGCTCGGTCCAGTCGCCGGAGATGGTGCGATAGGCGACGCCGCCCTGCTTGAGGATGTCCTCGGCGATGGAGGCGAACTGGTCACGCGCCTCGTGCAGGCCGAAGAAGCGGGTGCCGTCGAACACCCACGGCACGTCGGGCGCGAACAGCAGGTACAGCTCCGCCTTGTCGTAGGCGAGCAGCTCGTCCGGCACGTGATTGAACAGCATCTGCGCCCAAGCGGCGGTCATCAGCGGGTCGGTGTCGAGCAGCGCCAGTCTGGGCCGGTCGGCGGTGGCGGCGCGCATCTGCCGGTCCTGCGCGCTGGCGATGGCGAGCAGCGCCTCCATCGTGAAGTCGGTCGAGACCGTCTCGGCGTAAGTGCGGCCGTACTCCTCCACCAGCGGGCAGCCGAATTCGGCGGAGAGTTCACCCGCAAGCGTGGACTTGCCGGTGCTCTCCGCACCATGAAAACACACCCGGATCATGCCGGCTTCCCCCGATAGGCGCGGGTCCATTCGCGCAGGCCGATGATGGAAAGGACCAGGAACGCGGCGTAGAGCACCGCGGTCAAATGAAGTCCTCGAGAATAAAACAGTGGGACGGAACCGAGATCAATCGCGATCCACAGAACCCAGTTTTCAATACGACGAAACGACAACAGAAACTGTGCAACAATGCTTGCACCAGCGAGGGTTGCGTCCGCAAATGGCATGGCGGCATCAGTTAGGCGATGCATGAAGGTTCCGACCAGAAGCGCAAAAATGCCGATCGCCGCTAAACACGCGATCCTTGCCTTCCAGCCAAGCCACCTGACATCAACTTGGTGTTCCACGCCGCCAGCGCGAGCCCACAACCACCAGCCGTAGCCTTGGACGACGAAGAAGAAGACCTGCAGCCCCATCTCGCCATAAAGGCGAGAGCGGTAATCGATGACCACGTAAAGCAGTACCATCGCCATTCCGAACGGGTAGTTCAGGATGTTTCTGCGAACGAGCAGGATGATGTTTGCCGTGCCCAGCAGGACAGCGGCAATCTCAAGAGGGCTCAACGACTCGGCCCACCCGCCAAGGGAATTGGCGGCGATCTCCAGCGGGCTCATCGGTTTAGCCCAGCTTGGCTTCCCATTCGGCTGCGTCGAACCCTACCAGCACGCCGCCGCCGCAGGCCTCGCCGCACTCGACCACCGGGCGCTTGATCACCGTCGGGCGCGCGACCATCAGGCGGATCGCCTTCTCCGCGTCGAGGTTCTCCTGCTGCGCGGGCTCGAGGCTGCGGAAGGTCGTGCCGCGCCGGTTGAGCAGCTTTTCCCAGCCCACCGCCTCGACCCAGCCGCGCACGCGGTCCTGGTCGGCGCCTTCCTTCTTGAAGTCGTGGAATTCGTACTCGGTACCCTTCGCGCCGAGCCAGGTGCGCGCCTTCTTCACCGTGTCGCAGTTGGTGATGCCGTAGAAATGGATCGTCATGGTTCTCGCCCAGTAAATCGGTGCACCCGCGGCTCGGCGCAGGCGAACAGCGTGTAGTCCGCGTAGTATTGCTCGCGCCCCTTGTGCTGGACCGCGCGGTGCTCGGCAAGCCTGCCCCACGCTCGGGCGCTCGCTTCGTCATCCCATTCGCTGATTGCCACCACCTCGCCATCGTCGGCGGTGTAGGACTTAAAGCTGCGGTAGCCGGGTTGGGCCTGCGCCATCCGCTCCATCTCCGCGGCATCGGCGGCGTAGGCGGCTTCGTCCATGTCGCCGCGCTTGCGGTTGCGGAAGACGACGAGGAACATCCCTACCCCTTACCTCGTCATTGCGAGCGAAGCGAAGCAATCCATTGCCGGCAGTGGATTGCCGCGCAGCCTTTCGGCTGCTCGCAATGACGGAGCAAGAGAATGCCGGAAAATCACCCTAGATGCGCGTCGGCGATCGCCACCGCGAGCGCGTCGGCAGCGTCTGCGCCGGCGACTTGCGCGGCCGGCAACAGCACCTTGAGC
>JAEWKG010000071.1 GCA_023386135.1 Pseudomonadota bacterium
CGAGGCGGGGGCCGTCATCGCTGGTGTTCTCCAAATGCCGACGCGCCTTGTCGTCCCGAGACGGGAACGACGCAAGCCGTCGAGGTTTCCAATGAGGCATTGCGGTGCGTTTGGGGATTGGACAAAATGTCCAATGTCGCGTGGGCGCCTGCCGCCGCTAAAGGGAGGGCATGCTGCAGCGTTTCCCGTTCCGACGCCTCAAGTCCGCACTTCTGGTGCCGCTCATCGGCCTGCTCGCGGCATGCGATCGCGCGGTCCTCAATCCCGCGGGCGACGTGGCGCGCCAGCAGCGCGACATCATCTACATCTCCACGGGGCTGATGCTGCTGATCATCGTGCCGGTGATGGTGCTGATCGTCGTGTTCGCGTGGCGCTATCGCAAGGGGAAGGGCGGCACCTACGATCCGCACTTCGACCACTCGACCGTGCTCGAGCTGGTGATCTGGGCCGCGCCGCTGCTGATCATCATCACGCTGGGCGCGCTGACCTGGTCGAGCACCCACCTGCTCGATCCCTTCCGCCCGCTCGACCGGCCCGCGGCGGGCCAGGCCGCGCACGCTCCCATCGAGCAGCCGCTGCGCGTGCAGGTGGTCTCGCTCGACTGGAAATGGCTGTTCATCTACCCCGACCAGGGCATCGCGACGGTCAACGAACTGGCGCTGCCCGTGGGCCGGCAGGTGCGGTTCGACCTCACCTCGACCAACATGATGAACACCTTCTACGCCCCGACACTGGCGGGGATGATCTATACCATGCCCGGCATGCAGAGCACGCTGCACGCGGTGCTCGACCGGCCGGGCGAGTTCGACGGCCTTTCCGCCAACTACAGCGGCGCGGGCTTTGCCGACATGCACTTCAAGCTGCGCGGGCTTGACCAGGCGGGCTTCGATCAATGGGTCGCACGCGCCAAGGGCTCGGGCCAGGCGCTCGACCTTGCCGCCTACATGCGGCTGGTGAAACCGAGCGAGAAGGTGCCGGTAACATACTTCGCCGCGGTCGATCCAGGCCTCTATCGCCGCATCCTCGAACGCTGCGTCGAGCCGGGCACGCCTTGCATGACCGAGCTGATGAACCATGACCGGATGAAGGGCGGCGCGAACGGCATGCCGCCGCACGGCAGCTCGATGCCGATGGGGGGCAAGCCCGAAGGCGCGCTGCTCAAGGCGCCGCAGGACAAGGGCGAGATGGTCAACACCAACGATTTCAGGGCTCCGGCCGACCAGCCCAAGACGCCGGCCCGGAAGCCCGAAGACAACAAACTCAGCGTCGCGTCCCCTGATTGCGCCGCCGCCCTAGCCTGACACCCGGAGCAACACCGCCTGTGTTCGACCAATCGCTCGCCAAGACCATCTTCGGACGGCTGACCTGGGAATCCTTCCCCTACCACGAGCCGATCCTGGTCGGCACGTTCGCGGTGGTCGTGCTGCTCGGGCTCGGCATCGTCGCCGCGATCACGAAGTTCAAGCTGTGGGGCTGGTTGTGGCGCGACTGGCTGACCAGCGTCGACCACAAGAAGATCGGGGTGATGTACATCATCCTTGGAGTGATCATGCTGCTGCGCGGTTTCTCCGACGCGTTGATGATGCGCGCGCAGCAGGCGATCGCGTTCGGCGATAACCAGGGTTATCTCCCCGCGCACCACTTCGATCAGGTGTTCACCGCGCACGGGACGATCATGATCTTCTTCGTCGCGATTCCCCTGGTCTCGGGCGTGATCAACTTCGTGATGCCGCTGCAGATCGGCGCGCGCGACGTGGCTTTTCCGTTCCTCAACAGCCTCAGCCTGTGGCTCACCGCGGCGGGCGCGGCGCTGGTCATGGTGTCGCTGTTCGTCGGCGAGTTCTCGACCGCGGGCTGGCTCAACTACGTGCCGGTGGCGAACTTGCAGAACAGTCCGGGCACCGGGCCCGACTATTACCTGTGGGCGCTGCAAATCGCGGGCGTCGGCACCACGCTCAGCGCCATCAACATGGTGACCACCATCATCAAGATGCGCGCGCCGGGCATGACGATGATGAAGATGCCGGTGTTCTGCTGGACCGCGCTGTGCAGCCAGGTGCTGGCGATCGCGATCTTCCCGGTGCTCACCGGTGCGTTCGCGATGCTGATGCTCGCCCGCTACATCGGCACCAATTTCTTCACCAACGACCTCGGCGGCAACCCGATGCTGTACTGGAACCTGGTGTGGGTGTGGGGCCACCCGGAGGTCTACGTGCTCGTCCTGCCGGTGTTCGGCATCTATTCGGAGATCACCTCGACCTTCACCGGCAAGCGCCTGTTCGGCTATTCCTCGATGGTCTACGCGACGGTGGTCATCACCATCCTGAGCTACCTGGTGTGGCTGCACCACTTCTTCACGATGGGATCGGGCGCGAGCGTCAACAGCTTCTTCGGCATTGCCACGATGGTGATCGCCATCCCCACCGGCGCGAAGATTTTCAACTGGCTGTTCACGATGTACCGCGGCTCGATCCGCTTCGAGCTGCCGATGATGTGGGTCGTCGCGTTCATGCTGACCTTCGTGGTCGGCGGGATGACCGGCGTGCTGCTGGCGGTGCCGCCGGCGGACTTCGTGCTGCACAACTCGCTGTTCCTGGTCGCGCACTTCCACAACGTGATCATCGGCGGGGTGGTGTTCGGCTTGTTCGCGGGGATCGAGTACTGGTTCCCCAAGGCCTTCGGCTTCAAGCTCGACCGCAAGTGGGGCCTGGTGCATTTCTGGGGCTGGGTGATCGGCTACTGGGTCGCCTGGACGCCGATCTATATCGTCGGGCTGATGGGCACGACGCGGCGCGTCCGGCACCTCGATGATCCGACGCTGCAGCCGTGGTTCGTGATCGCCGCGATCGGCGCGGTGATCATCGCCATCGGCATCGCCGGGTTCCTGGTCCAGCTGTTCGTCAGCATTCGCAACCGCGAGAAGCTGCGCGACACCACCGGCGACCCGTGGGACGGCCGCACGCTCGAATGGTCGACCACTTCGCCGCCGCCGCCGTACAACTTCGCCTTCACCCCGGTCGTGCACGATCTCGACGCGTGGTACGACATGAAGGAGCGCGGCGCCGAACGGCCCGCCGGCGGCTACCGCCCGATCCACATGCCGCGCAACACCGGCATGGGGGTAATCCTCTCGGCCTTCGCACTGGTGCTGGGCTTCGCGATGATCTGGTACATCTGGTGGCTTGCGGTGCTCGCGTTCGTGGCGCTGATCGGCACCGCGATCTGGCACACCTTCGACACCAACCGCGACTTCTTCATCCCCGTCGATGAGGTCGAGCGCACCGAAGGCGCGCCGCTGCGCGTGGCGGGGGCCTGAGCGATGGCAAGCATCTCCCCCACCCACGAAACCGAAGCGCCCGCGTTCTACGTGACCGAGGAAGAGGCGCACGCCGAAAGCCCGACGATCCTGGGCTTCTGGATCTACCTGATGAGCGACGCGCTGATCTTCGCGGCGCTGTTCGCGACCTTCGGCGTTCTCGGCACCAGCTTTGCCGGCGGGCCGACCCCGCGCGAGATCTTCGAGCTGCCGCTGGTGGCGCTCAACACCGCGATCCTGCTGGTGAGCTCGATCACCTACGGCTTCGCGATGCTGGCGCTCGATGGCGGCAAGGTGCGCACGGTGCAGGCGTGGCTGGCGCTCACCGCGTTGCTCGGCGCGGCGTTCGTCGGGGTCGAGCTCTACGAGTTCTCGAACCTGATCGCCGAGGGCGCGACCCCGCAGCGCAGCGGGTTCCTGTCGGCGTTCTTCACCCTGGTCAGCACGCACGGCCTGCATGTCACCACCGGCATCGTGTGGATCGGAGTGATGCTGGTGCAACTGGGCGAGCGGGGCGCGACGCCCGAGACGCGGCGGCGGCTCTTGTGCCTCAGCATGTTCTGGCACTTCCTCGACGTCGTGTGGATCGGCGTCTTCACCTTCGTCTACCTGCTGGGAATGATCCGATGAGCGCGGCCGAACACGAGCATCACGGTGAGACTTACGGCCACGGCACCCGGAAGAGCTATCTCGTCGGCTTCGCGCTGTCGGTGGTGCTGACCGCGATCCCGTTTTGGCTGGTCATGACCGGCGCGCTGACCCCGACCGCCACCGCGGTCGCGGTCGTGGCGAGCGCGGTGGTGCAGATCCTCGTCCACACGGTGTGCTTCCTGCACGTGAACACCCAGTCGGAGGGCGGCTGGACGCTGCTCGCCTACGTGTTCACCGCCGTCGTGCTACTGATCCTGATCGCGGGCTCGATCTGGATCATGTACCACCTCAACACCAACATGATGCCCGGCATGACCACCGGCGAGGCGAGCTACACCCCGTGACCGGCCACGCGCGCGGGAAGCGGCGCTTCCTGATCGCGCTGTGCGTGCTGGGCGCGCTGCTGTTCGCGGGGCTGGGGGTGTGGCAGGTCGAGCGGCTGGCTTGGAAGCTCGACCTCATCGCGCGGGTCGATGCGCGGGTGCACGCGCCGGCGGCGGCCGTGCCGGCGGCGGCGTGGCGGACGGCCGATGCCCGGCGGGACGAGTACCGGCATGTGCGGTTGCGCGGCACCTTCCTGCATGACCGAGCGACTTTGGTGGATGCGCTGACGGAACGCGGTGCAGGGTTCTGGGTGGTGACGCCGCTTCGGACTTCCGAGGGCGTGGTGCTGGTCAACCGCGGTTTCGTCCCGTCCAAGGGCACGGCGGTGGTCGGGACCAGTGCGGAGGGCCCGGTGACCGTCACCGGCCTGCTGCGCATGACCGAACCGGGCGGACGCTTCCTCCGTCCCAACGATCCATCGCACAATCGCTGGTTCTCGCGGGATGTCGCGGCGATCGCGCAAGCACGAGGCCTCGGCCCGGTGGCGCCGTTCTTCATCGACGCCGACGCGGTGCCGAACCCCGGCGGCTACCCGGTCGGCGGGCTGACGGTGGTGACGTTCCGCAACGCTCACCTCATCTATGCGATGACCTGGTTCGGCCTCGCCGTATTGTGCCTGGCGGGGCTGGTGCTCGTGCTGCGTTCGCGCGACACTGACGCTTGATGGACCGCCCGCTCCTCGCTCTGACCCGCCAGCGCGCCACCGGAGCCGCGGCGGACGCTGGCGGCGAGAACATGCGCCAGCTCATCCAGCTGCGCTGGATAGCGGTCGCGGGCCAGGTGCTGGCGATCCTCGTCGCGCACCTCGCGCTCGGGGTGCGCCTGCCGCTGCTGCCGATGCTCGCCGTCGCCGCCGGGCTGGGGGCCGCGAACCTGCTGTTCACGCTCGGCCTGCGCCGCGCGCGGATCGCGGGGGCGGAGTTCCTCCTCGCGCTCCTCATCGACATGGCCGCGCTCACCGCGCAGCTTTACCTGAGCGGCGGGGCGGACAATCCGTTCGTCTCGCTCTACCTGCTGCAGGTGGTGCTCGGTGCGATCCTGCTGCCGCCCGCGCTGGTCGCGCCGCTGGTCGCCGCGTGCTGCGTCGCCTACGCCTACCTCAGCGTCCGGCACCTGCCGCTGCGCGTGCCCGACACGCTGTCGCGTGCGCTGCCCGACCTGCTCCTCGTCGGCCAGGTCGCGAGCTTCGTCATGGTCGCGGCCCTGCTGGTGCTGTTCATCACCCGCGTCAGCCGCAACCTGCACGCGCGCGATGCCTATGTCGCGGAGCTGGCCCAGCGCGCGGCGGAGGAGGACGGGATCGTGCGCATGGGCCTGTTCGCGAGCGGCGCGGCGCACGAACTGAGCACCCCGCTGTCGACTCTGTCGGTGCTGGTTGCCGACTGGCAGCGCGACCGGCGCATCGCCACCGATGACGGCATGCGCGAGGAGTTCGCCGAAGCGCGCGCCGAGATCGAGCGGTGCAAGCAGATCGTCTCCAACATTCTCCATTCCGCCGGTGAGGCGCGCGGCGAAGCGATGGGTTCGACCGATGTCGCCGAGTTGCTCGCGGGCATCGCCGCGGACTGGCGCGAAGCGCATCCCGCGTCCTCGCTGGCCCATGCGGACGAGGGTCTTCAGGGCGCGCGGGTGGCGGCGGAGCCCGCGCTGCGGCAGGCGATCTGGAGCTTGCTCGAGAACGCCGCCGATGTCTCGCAGAGCGCGGTCTCGCTGGCCGCCGAGCGCGAC
>JAEWKG010000152.1 GCA_023386135.1 Pseudomonadota bacterium
GATTAAGGGCGCGCGCCATGAGCGACGACAAGAGCCAGACCCCGCCCGACCACCTCTCGGTCAACCCGCAGAGCCCGCACTTCGATGCCGAGGTGCTCCAGCGCGGCATCGGCATCCGCTTCAAGGACCGGGTGCGGACCGACGTCGAGGAGTACTCGATCTCGGAAGGCTGGATTCGGGTGCAGGCGGGCAAGACGGTCGACCGCAAGGGCCAGCCGCTGACGCTCAAGCTCAACGGGCCGGTCGAAGCGTGGTTCGAAGACCTCGGCGATGAGCCGCCGGTCGCGAAGAAGGCCGACTAACTAGCGGTCGTAACGCGCCAGCGCCTGCGCGATCGGATCGCGCGGGGCGGGCGCCGCAGCGACGCGCCGGACGGGTGCCGGAGCCGGTGCGTGTGCAACGCGCCTGACAGTAGCCGCGACCATCGCGCGCGGCTCGCTGAGCGAGGCGAACGCGGCGGCGAACTTTTTCGACGGCTTGTCCGAAATCATCGGCTGCGCGGGCGCGGCATAGCGGGCGCTCGCGAGCACGCGCGATCCGCCCAAAGGTTGCTCGACCGGCCGCCCGTCGTCGCGCTCGTTGTAGATGAAGCCCGCCACCGGCCAGGCCGTGGTGCCGAGCGCCTGCAGCGGATCGTACCACACGCGCACCTGGCTCCAGTCGTTGGCCGGCGAGACGTCGACCGCGCGTACTCCGCGTTCGATCTGGCCGCGGCGCCCGTCGATCGGCGACCAATTGGCGTGGTCGAGCAGTACCGTGCGGCTGTCGATTACCTTGCCGACTGTGGCGACGTGCCCGAGCACCATGCCGCCGTACGGTCGGAACGCCATCACCGCGCCGGGCTTGGGCCGGCTGCCGCGCTTGTAGCGACCCGCAGCCTGGTCCCACCACGTCAGCGCGTCGCCGTAGATCTGCACGCCCGAGCGTTCGCGGGCGTAGGGCACGCATTGGAGATAGGGCTTGAGCTCGACATCGGAGCGCCCCGCGCCCGGATCGAAATCGTCCGAGGCGTCGGCCAGCGCAGCGCTCGAACAGGCGAGCGCGCCCAGTGCGACCAATGACAGCAAACCCCTCATGCCGCATTTGCTGCCCCACGAAGGTTAATATCGCCCTACCGGCGACGCGGCTTGCCAAGCGCGCGCCGAGCCGCCACCTGCGTGCGCGTCCATGAAACCGCAAGTCATCATCATCGGCCGGCCCAACGTCGGCAAGTCGACGCTGTTCAACCGGCTGGTCGGCAAGAAGCTGGCGCTGGTCGACGACCAGCCGGGGGTAACACGCGACCGCCGCATGGGCGACGCGGTGCTGGCGGGCATGGAATTCACCATAGTCGACACCGCCGGGTGGGAGGACGAGGACGCTCAAACCCTTCCCGGCCGCATGCGCGCGCAGACCGAGGTCAGCCTCGAAGGCGCCGACGCCGCGCTGTTCGTGATCGACGCGCGCGCCGGCCTGACCCCGCTCGACGAGGAGATCGCCCGCTGGCTGCGCACGCAGACGGTGCCGGTGGTGGCGGTCGCCAACAAGGCGGAAGGGAGCGCGGGCGACGCGGGCCTGTACGAGGCGTTCGCGCTCGGCTTCGGCGAGCCGGTCGCGCTGAGCGCCGAGCACGGCGAAGGTGTCGCCGACCTGTTCGATGCCCTCTGGCCGATCATCGGCGAGAAGGCCGAAGGCGAGGACGCCGACGAGTTTGAAGACGAAGACGCGACCGGGCCACTCAAGCTGGCGATCGTCGGTCGGCCGAACGCGGGCAAGTCCACCCTCATCAACCGTATGCTGGGCGAGGACCGTCTGCTGACCGGCCCCGAAGCGGGCATTACCCGCGATTCGATCGCGGTGGACTGGCAATGGACCGGCCCCGACGGCGAAGTGCGCGACGTGCGCCTCATCGACACCGCCGGCATGCGCAAGCGCGCGCAAGTGGTCGAAAAGCTCGAGAAGCTGTCGGTCGCCGACGCCCGCCGCGCGATCGACTTCGCCGAAGTCGTCGTGCTGCTGCTCGACGCGACCCGCGGCCTCGAACACCAGGACCTCAAGATCGCGGCGCACGTGATCGAGGAAGGCCGCGCCTTGATGATCGCGATCAACAAGTGGGACGTCGCGGAAGAGGCGAGCAGCCTGTTCAACGGCATCAAGGGGGCGCTCGACGAGGGTCTCGCGCAGGTGCGCGGCCTGCCGGTGCTGACCGTCAGCGCGCGCACCGGCAAGGGCATCGATACCCTGCTCAAGGTGGCGTTCGAGACCCGCGAGGCATGGTCGAAGCGCGTGCCGACCGCCGCCCTCAACCGCTGGTTCGACGACGCGCTGGAGGCCAACCCGCCGCCCGCGCCCAAGGGCAAGCGGATCAAGCTGCGCTACATCACCCAGGCCGGCACCCGCCCGCCGCGTTTCGTGGTGTTCGGCACCCGGCTCGACATGCTGCCCAAGAGCTACGAGCGCTACCTCGTCAACGGCATCCGTAAGTCGCTGGGCTTCGAAGGCGTGCCGGTGCGGGTGGTGCTGAAGAGCCCCAAGAACCCGTTCTCGAAGGACTGAGGGAGCCGCTTGCCAGCGATTCCCGCCACCGCTATCGGGCGGTCAGGGAAACGGGGGTTTTCAATGAATTCGATTACCAGGCTGCGCGCAGGCGCGGCGTTTGTCGTGCTGACCGCCACAATCGTTCAGCCGGCATTGGCGGACGTGCTGATGGTTCCGACCGGGACCAAGGCACCGCGGGTGGCGCAAGATCCGCCGCCCAGCGACGACACGCCGGAGGAAATCGCCAAGGATGCCCAGCGCGACCTCAAGGACAGCCGCTTCTACAACCGGCCCGGCGCCACCCGCGCCGAGTACAACGCCGACTGGCAGCGCTGCCGCCTGATCGCGCGCGGCTCGCAGACGCCGAGCGGATCGGTGCCCTACTTCTATAATCCCGCGGTCGTTTCGCCGCTCGCCGCCGGAATCGGCGCGGGCATCGGCGGAATGATCGGTGCCGCCATCGTCGAGGGCCAGCAGCGCCGCGCCAACCGGCGGCAGTGCCTGATGATTGCCGGTTGGCGTCAAGTCGACGTGCCCGCCGCCACGGCACAGCGCCTCGCCGCGATGACCGATGGCGAGCGCGATGCCTACTTCGATACGATCGTCGGCGCGGCGGACGTCGAGGGCGAGATAACCGAGCGCAAGACATTCGCGCAGGAGGCAGCTTGGGCGCGGGTGTTCGATGGCTCCGTGACGCCGACCGAGGCGGTCACCGTGGTGCCGCGCGTGAAACAAGCCCAGGCGCGTTATGCTTCGCTTGGCCTCGACGCCGCGGCCGATGACGAGGCGGTGATCGTATTCGCCTTCCGTCGCCCCACAGAACCCGCCGTGGGACGATCGGCGAGCATCCGCCTGCTGCGCTACGATCCCGACAACTCCGACCTGTGGTATCAGCCGCGCGACTGGAAAAAGACTGGCGACTTGACGACCTACTCGCTCAACGTCGCGACCAAGCAGAAGAAGCTGGCGTACGAGACGGTCGCCGTGCGGGTCACCCCGGGAACGTACGTATACGATGCGGCATCGGTCGGGCCGGCCCTTCCCATGTCGACCAACTGCTTCGGCGCGCCCATGATGACGGTGAAGGCCGGCGACGTTGTCTATGCCGGGGATTTCATCCCGGTGATCAACGGCAAGGGCGCGGGCGATCAGGCCGTCACCGCGCTGCTGTTCAGCGACCACCTTGCCGATGCACGCCAGGCGCTAAGCAAATCCCATGCGGATTGGGCCCAGCGCCTGCAGGCGGCAGGGTGGCGCAACGTTGCGACTTACGCTTGCGCCGGCGCAACGATGGACCGCTACGACCTGCCCGGCTTCCCGGCGCGCGATCTGGCGCCCGCCACCGCCGATGTCGTTCGGTCCGGCGAGACCAGCGAATCGGTAACGGCGCCCGATCCGGCCTAGTCCATCGGGGCCGGCGCTTCAGGCGCCGGTCCCGCCTTCGCCCGCGGCTCCGCTGTGGAGCTGGACGTAGTTCGGCAGCCCCATGCGCTCGATCATCTCGAACTGGGTTTCGAGGAAGTCGACATGCTCTTACTCGCTTTCGAGGATGCGTTCGAAGATTTCACGGCTGACGTAATCGCGTGACGACTCGCAGTGCTGGATCGCATCGCGCAGCAGCGGGATCGCTTCCATCTCCAGCGCCAGGTCAGCGCGCAGGATTTCCTCGACCGTCTCGCCGACCTTGAGCCGATTGATCGCCTGGAAGTTGGGAAGGCCATCGAGGAACAGCACTCGCTCGGCGAGCATGTCGGCGTGCTTCATCTCGTCGATCGATTCGTGCCGCTCATATTCGGCGAGCTTGTGGACGCCCCAATGGTGCAGCACGCGGTAGTGCAGCCAGTACTGGTTGATCGCGGTCAGCTCGTTGGTCAGCGCGCGGTTGAGGAATTCGATGACCTGGGGATCGCCCTTCACTGCGTGTCTCCTGCCGTGCACCCGACGGCACTATGGCTCGCTGCGCCCCGCGCGGCAAGGCAGGCGGGAGGCAGGATCAGGCCGCGAAAGGGATGGCAGCCGCGGCGCGCTCGTCCTCGATGATCTCGTCGGCTTCGTCGAGGCACTGGCCGCAATTGGGGCGCTTGCCGAGCGCGGCATAGACCGCCTCCGCATCGCCCGCGGCGCGCAGGGCGGCCCGGCGCAGCTTGCATTCGCGAATCGCATTGCAAACGCAGATGTACATCGTGCTGACAAGCTAATGCGAACCACTCGCAAAAACAAGAGCTATCGTCGCAGCGAAAATATTCGGCCGTAAGTGAGGCAGCGCCACAGCCATTCGAGCGGTCCGTAGCGGAACCGCGCGAGCCACGGTTTCGACCACGCGAGCATGACCAGCCACATCGCGACGACGACGAGATAGAGCCGCGGCCGGTCGAGCGCGGCGAACAGGCCCGCGCCCCACGGCTGGAACACGATCAGCATGACCAGCGAGGTGCCGAGGTAGTTCGAGAACGCCATCCGCCCCGCCGCGGTCACTCTCGTGCCGAGCCATCCGCGCGCCTGCGGTCCCCACAGCGCGAGCAGGGCGGCGAGGCCGAGCACCACTGGCAGCCGCGTCAGGCCGGACGGGCCGAGATGCGCGAACATCGTGCCGCTGAAGGTGAGACCGTCCGCCAGCGCCCAGAGCCCTAGCGCCAGCGTCAGAAAAGTGCCCGCGCCGACACTCCACCAGCCCCAGCGCGCTTGCGTTGCGCGGTCGATGCGGCCGTCGAACAGCCCTGCGCGGTAGAGCGCCATACCGATCAGCATCAGCGGCAGCGTCTCGAGCACGGTGTGGCTAAACAGGTCGATCCAGTTCCACCGATGCGGTCCGAGCGCGTGCGCGACGTAGTCCGCATAGGTGCCGTGTGTGTTGATCGCGATTTCCGCCGCGGCATCGCTGCGCTCCCCTTCCAACATCGCGGCAGTTTCGCGTGCGACCGGGGAGTAGGCGGGATTATCCCTCAACGAGGTCTCATTTGCGGCCCAGATCAGGCCGAATTGCGCCGAGGTCCACAGCGCGCCGAACAGATAGACGGTCAGCCCGACCGCGAACTGGTGGATGGCCGACCATCGCAGTGCGAACAGCGCGAGCGCACCGCACAGCGCGTAGAGCGTCAGGATGTCGCCGCGCCACAGCAGGTAGTAGTGCGCGAGGCCGAACATGAGCAGCCACGCTAGCCGCCGCAATTGCAGCCAGCGGCCGCCTCCGCGCGCTTCGACGCGGTCGGCGAACAGTACGAGGCCAGCGCCGAACAGCATGGTGAACAGCCCGCGCATCTTGCCGTCGACCAGCACGAACTGCGCCACCCACAACCAGTCCGACAAGCGGTCGTGACCGGTCACGAAACCGCGCGGCCAGAAGTAGGCGAGATAGGGCTGACCAAAGGCGACGATGTTCGCCGCGAGGATGCCCATCACCGCGATCCCGCGGGTGAAGTCGAGGCTAACCAGCCGCTCCCCCGCGTCGGTCGGCAGCGCGGGCGATGGCGGGGTGTTCAACGGGTGACGATGCAGCTCTGACCGCCGGCCTTGAGCGCGTTGCACGCGGCCTGTGCCGACCCCTCGCTCGCCCAACCCGCGGCCAGCAGGCGGGTCAGCCTGCCGGCCGCGACGGTTTGCCTTGTCTTACCGGCGAGTGCTGGCTTGCTTGCAAGCTGGCTCCATAGCTTGTCGGCGTTCCCGCCCACCGAGAACGCGCCGAGTTGGATCTTCCACGGCCCGCCCGGCGTCGCCGGCGGGGCCTGCCGCGGAGGCGGCGCGGCGTGTGCTGCGACCTGCGTGGGGCGAGGCGCTGGCGTGACAACACCGGGCCGCGCGAAATCGGCCCCAGCCGTTGCGGGGTTTTCGGTCCCAGTGGCGCGCATCGCTTCCTCGACCGCAGCCTCCGCCGCGGTCACCGAGGAGGGCGGCACGATCACGCTAGCGATCGCCTGCGGCACGCGGGCGGGTGGCAAGACGGTTGGCGTAACGGCCGCGACCTGAGGAAGGCTTGCGCCGAGGCTCGGACCATCGCCGAGGTCGGCCGCCGCTAGCTGGGTTGCGCGGCGCGCGTCGGCATCGGCGCGCAGTTTCGCGGCGAGTGTCTGCGCCTGCTGCCGCTGCGCCAGCGGCACGAATTCGTCCATCTGTTTGATTGCGGGCGCGGCCTGCGGGAGACCGGCACCGTTAGCCAGCGTCAGCAAGGCATACGCGCGCACCCAGTCCTTCGCCACCAGGTCGCCGTTAAAATAGGCGATGCCGATCAGGTACTGCGCGCGCGGATCGCCGCGCTCGGCGGCGGCGGTAACATAGGGCATCGCGGCCTCGCGCCGGCCGTCCTGGAACAGCAGCAGGCCATAATTGTCGGCTGCCTTGATGTGGCCCTTCGCCGCGGCGCGGGCATAGAGCGCCTCGGCCTGCTTTGCGTCCTGCGGCACGCCGCGCCCCAGGCGATACGCCTGCGCGAGGTTGAACAAGGCATCCGGATCGCCCTTCGCCGCCGGGCCCTTCCATTCCGCGACCGCGCGCGGAAAGTCGCCCGCGCTCCACGCGTCGACCCCGTCCTTGACGTTCGCTTGCGCCGCGCCGGCACAGGCTAGGGCGAGGCCGGTGACCGCAGCTGTCAGCCGCACTCGGATCATCGTGCGATAGTTCCCTCTCGCCCGCGCGGGCGGGCTGCCAAGGAAACTGACATAGTGAACGGCCCGTTAGCAAAGGGTTTCTTTATCCGAGGTTTCTGCGCTCTGGGCGGCACGCGCACCGTTACCAACCTTAACCGTATATTAGGGGTATGCTGCGATTTCCCCTTCCCGAAGGGTGCATGGGCGCACCTGGCAACGGGTTTTATCAGGGGGACCAGCCTTGCGGGTACTGGCATTGGCTTCGCAGAAGGGGGGATCGGGCAAGACGACCCTGTCCGGGCACCTCGCCGTGCAGGCGCAGCGCGCCGGTGCAGGGCCGGTGGTGCTGATCGACATCGATCCGCAAGGGTCACTCGCCGACTGGTGGAACGAGCGTGAGGCCGAGTACCCGGCGTTTGCCCAGACCACCGTCGCGCGGCTCGCCAGCGATCTCCAGGTGCTGCGCCAGCAGGGCTTCAAGCTCGCCGTCATCGACACCCCGCCCGCCATCACCATGGCGATCCAGTCGGTCATCGGCGTCGCCGAGCTGATCGTGGTGCCGACCCGTCCTTCCCCGCACGACCTGCGCGCCGTGGGCGCCACCGTCGACCTGTGCGAGCGCGCCGGCAAGCCGCTGATCTTCGTGGTCAACGCCGCGACCCCCAAAGCCAAGATCACTTCGGAAGCTGCGGTCGCGCTGAGCCAGCACGGCACCGTGGCGCCGATCACGCTCCACCACCGCACCGATTTCGCCGCCTCGATGATCGATGGCCGCACCGTGATGGAAGTCGATCCCGAAGGCCGCTCGGCCGCCGAGATGACCGCGCTGTGGAACTACGTGTCGGATCGTCTCGAGAAGAACTTCCGCCGCACCGTGTTCGCCGCGCCGAACGCGATGGCTGCCGCTCCGGGCGCTGCCTATCGTCCCCAGGGCGGCTTCGGCCGCCGCGTCGCGCAGTAAGCGCGAGAGCAGTCAAGAAAGGCCGGATCGCAGATGGCCGAAGCCTCCTTCGCCTCGCTCAGCCCCACGCTGCTCGCTCGCAAGGGTGGCGCCAAGCCGGCGATGCGCCCGCAGCACGCCGCGCTCGCAGCAATGGCCGCCACCGAGCCGATGACCGAACCCGCGCCCGAGCATCTCGAGGACCTCGGCTGGAACGACATGGGCGACGGTGAAATCGCGACCGCCAGCGCCGAGGTCTACCAACTGACCCCGATGCCGCGTGTTCACGACGAAGCCGTGGTCGAAGCGCCGCGCCCTGTCGTGCGCGAGCAACAGGAACAGCTCGCCGAGCGCATCGTCGCCGCGCCGAAGCGCCGCCCCGCCGCCTCGCGCGCCGGCCGCGCCGCCTTCACGCTGCGGCTCGATGCCGACCGGCACCTCAAACTGCGGCTCGCCACCACCATCAAGGGAATCAGCGCGCAGGCGCTGGTGACCGAAGCGCTCGATGCGCTGCTGGGCGCGATGCCCGAACTCGACACGCTTGCCGCGCAAGTGAAGCGGCACTGATTCACGGGACCGAGAGGGGAAGTACGATGACCACCCGCACGAACCGGACCGCTCGCATGCTGGCGCTCGCCGCCGGCACCGCGCTGGCTTCGACCGCGCTCGCGGGCTGCGCCACCCAGGCCGCGCCGCGCGCCGACCTGTCGGCCAGCCGCGCCGACGTCGCCATGCAGAAGGGCCGCGCCGGTGACGCCGTGGCCAATGCCGAAGCCGCCGTCCTCGCCGACCCGCGCAACGCCGGTTACCGCACGATGCTGGGCGCTGCCTACATGAAGGCGGGCCGCTTCCAGTCGGCCAAGACCAGCTTCGACGACGCGATGGCGCTGGGCGACGAAAGCGCGCGCACCGTGCTCGGCTACGCGCTCGCCACGATCGCCGCGGGCGACCAGGCCGGCGCGGTCAAGGTGCTGAGCGACTACCAGGACGACATTCCTGCCGCCGACCTCGGTCTCGCGCTCGCGCTGGCCGGAGAGGCGCAGCAGGGCGTGTACGTGCTGTCGAACGCCGTGCGCGGCGGTGACGACAACCCCAAGACGCGCCAGAACCTTGCCTATGCGATGGCGCTCAACGGCAATTGGGCCGGTGCGCGCCTGATGGCCTCGGCCGACGTGCCCGCCGACCAGCTCGACAAGCGCATGGCGCAGTGGGCCGAGCTGGCGCAGGCCGAGCAGGGTACCACGCGCGTCGCGGCGCTGCTCGGCACCCACGCGGTGGCCGACGCGGGCCAGCCGGTCGAGCTCGCGCTCGCCAACAACCCGAGCAACCAGCAACTCGCCGCCGAAGCCGCCGCCACCAGCGCCGCGCCGGTGGCCGACGCCCGTCCGGCGCAGGACATGGCGCTGAGCGATGGCGAGCTGCCGCCGGTCGGCGCGATGGCGCTGCCGAACGCGCCCGCGCCGCAGCCGGTGGTCGCTGAAACACCCGTTGCCGCTCCGTCGGAGAACTTCGCGGCCGCCTTCGCCACTCCCAATGAGAACGGCGCCACCGCGGCGCAGATGATCGCCGCGGCAGGCGAGTTCGTCTCGCAGCCGGTGGTCCAGGCCGTGCCGGAGCGTGTTGCTGCCGCGGAGCGGGTCAGCGCGCCCAAGCGCCCCGCCCCCCGCACAGTCACGGCCGCCGAACATACCGGCAGCCACCTCGTGCAGTTGGGCTCGTTCTCCAGCGAACAGGGCGCGCGCCGCGCCTGGGCGGTCTACGCCAAGCAGTTCCCGCAGCTGTCGAGCTTCGACATGGTGATCACCAAGGCGGTGGTCCGCGGCAAGACCTACTACCGGGTCAATGCCGGCGGCATGCAGCGCGCCGACGCCAGCCGCGTGTGCTCGTCGGTCCGCGGCCGCGGGCAGGAATGCTTCGCCTGGTCCGAAGGCCGCCCGCTGCCGGGCGCGGTCGGCACCGGCGCCCGCATGGCGCTGCGCTAACCGTTCAACCAGCCACCGAGCGAAAGGCCTCTTCCGGGTGACCGGGAGAGGCCTTTTTCGTTGGAGGAACCGTTCCGACGCATCATAGATTAGCTTGGGCAAGAAGGAGCCTCATGATGTCCGACGCCGCCACCCTAGCCGCCAAGCGCGAACCGCGACCGGGCGAAAGCACCGAGTACACCGCTGCCCGGACTGCGCTGCTGGCGGAGGAGATCGAACTGCAGCGCAAGATCGACGCCGTTTCCGCCCAGCGTGCGGCGCTGCCGCCGGGGCCGGTAATCGAAGCGGATTACCGCTTTCACGACATGAACGGCGAGACGGTGAGTTTGTCCGACCTGTTCGGCGCGCACGACACCCTGGTCACCTATTTCTGGATGTACGGCCCGCAGCGCGAGCGGCCCTGCCCGATGTGCACCAACCTGTTGGGGCCGCTCGACGCCAACGCCCCGGATATTGAGCAGCGCGCCTCGCTGGTGATCATCGGCCGCAGTCCGGTCGAACGCCAGCTCGCCTTCGCGCAGGAACGGGGTTGGCAGCACCTCAAGTTCGTCCAGAGCGATGGCGACGCGTTCCCGATCGATTTCGGCGGCTGGATACCCGAGGACGGATGGGAGTTCGCCTTCCTCGCCGTGTTCCGCAAGGATGGCGACAAGGTCCGCCTGTTCTGGATGGGCGAGATGACCGGCGAAATGGCCGATCCCGGCAAGGATCCACGCGGCGGGGTGGACTTCGCCCCGCTGTGGAATGTGCTCGACGTGACACCCGAAGGCCGCGGCACCGACTGGTACCCCAAGCTCTCGTACTAGAGCGCGACCCCGCCCTTGTAGAGCGCGACCACCCTGCCTTGCGTGGGCTGGCGGTCGAACGGCGTGTTGCCGGCGGTGGCCGCCATTTCGCGGCTGTCGACGACCCACGGGCGCTCGGGGTCGATCAGCGCGATGTCGGCTTCGGAGCCTTCGCGCAAGGCACCGGCATCGACTCCCAGCAACCGCGCCGGGTTCGCCGCGAGCAGCTCGAACGCGCGCGGCAGGTCGGTCACGCCGTCGCGGACGAGAGTCAGGGTCATGGCCAACAGGGTCTCGGCCCCCGCCATTCCGGGAGCGGCATCGGCGAACGGCAAGCGCTTGTCTTCCGGACCGCGCGGATCGTGGCCGCTGGCGATCACGTCGATCGTGCCGTCGGCGAGCGCTTCGCGGACTGCCTGTCGGTCGTCCTCGGAGCGGAGTGGTGGCGACAGGCGCGCGAAGGTACGAAAGTCCATCGTCGCGAGGTCGGACAGCATGAAGTGCGCCGGCGTGGCCCCGGCGGTGACGCTGACGCCGCGCGCCTTGGCGGCCTTCACCAGCGCGAGCGCCGCGCGGGTCGTCACCTGACGGAAGTGAACCCGTGCCCCACTCATCTCGGCTAACGCGATGTCGCGCGCGACCGCGAGCGCCTCGGCCTGGGCCGGCGCGCTGGGGAGGCCGAGGCGGGTCGCCACGTCGCCCGCCGTCGCTACCGCGTTGCCGGTGAGGCCCGCATCCTCGGCGTGGCTCACCACCACCAGGTCGAGCATCTCCGCGTACTGGAGCAGGCGCAGCATCACACCCGAATCGCTGATCCAGGTCCGTCCCGTCGCAATGGCCTTGGCCCCGGCGGCCTTCATCAAGGCGATCTCGGCCAACTCCCGGCCTTCCAGACCGACCGTCGCCGCGGCGAGCGGATGGACCCACAAGTCGGGCTTGCCGCTCTTGGCGATGAAGTTGACCCGCGCCGCGTAGTCGAGCGGCGGGTTCTGATCGGGCATCAAGGCCGCACGGGTGATGCCGCCGAAGCGGAACGCCGGCTTGTCGACCGCAAAGACGCCCAGATCGACGAGGCCTGGCGCTACCAGCAGACCCTTCGCTTCGAGCACCTCATCGCCCGCCTGCGCTTCGAAGCCTGCGATGCGGCCATCGGCCAGCCGCAGCGATCCATCGCGCACCCCATCGGGCAGGACCAGCCGGCCGCCGACGATCGCAAGCGGGCGCTGCTGCTTCATGCCCAGCCCTCCACCCCACGCCGGCGGCGGGTGAGCACGTCGAGGCAGGCCATGCGGATCGCGACGCCCATCTCGACCTGGCCGGTGATGATCGAGCGGTCGAGCGCGTCGGCCACCTCGCTGTCGATCTCGACCCCGCGGTTCATCGGTCCCGGGTGCATGACCAGCGCATCGGGCGCCGCCCGCGCCAGACGCTTGCGGGTCAGGCCATAGAGATGGTGATACTCGCGCGCGGAAGGCACGAACTGGCCGTTCATCCGCTCGGTCTGCAGCCGCAGCATCATCGCCACGTCCGCGCCCTCGAGCGCCCGGTCGAAGTCGGTGAAGGCGGTCACGCCCATCGCCTCGACATGGCTCGGCAGCAGCGAGGGCGGCGCGCACACCCGCACACTGGCGCCGAGCGCCTGCAGGCACAGGATGTTCGAGCGCGCAACGCGGCTGTGCAGCACGTCGCCGCAAATCGTAACGGTGAGGCCAGTGAAATCGTCTGCCGCCTGCCCGCGCGCGCGCAACGCATGGCGCAGCGCCAGCGCATCAAGCAGGCCCTGCGTCGGGTGCTCGTGCTGCCCGTCACCGGCATTGAGCACCGGGCAATCGACCTTGTCCGCGATCAGCGCAGTCGCACCGCTGCTGCCGTGGCGGATGACGATCGCATCGGGCCGCATCGCATTGAGCGTGATCGCCGTGTCGATCAGGGTCTCGCCCTTTTTCACGCTCGACTGCGCGGCGTGCATGTTGACCACGTCCGCTCCGAGGCGCTTGCCGGCGATCTCGAAGCCCAGCAGTGTGCGGGTGGAGTTCTCGAAGAACGCGTTGATCACCGTCAGCCCGGCGAGCAGATCGGTGCGCTTGGCCGCGCCGCGGTTCAATTCGACCCACTGTTCCGCCTCGTCGAGCAGGAACAGGATCTCGTGCCGCTCCAGCCGACTAATCGCCAGCAGGTCGCGGTGCGGGAAGGCGCGCGCGCCAGCCGGATACCGGCTCGCGGTGCGAGAGTTTGCCGCCGATGTCATTGAAGCCATGCCCTTGGTCGAGCGTCATGGGTCGGTCAAGTGCATTCGGGTGGCGCGAGCGCGCGCGAGACCCTATCAGCAGCGCAGATGAGCACCGAAAATCCCGACGGAATGTCGTTCCCCCGCAAGGTCTGGCACCTGATCGTCGCCGTCAAGGATGGCCTCAGCCTCGCCTTCCTGCTGCTGTTCTTCTTCGCGCTCTACGCGATCCTCACCGCCCGCCCCAGCCCGGCGGCGGTGCGCGAAGGAGCGCTGCTGCTGCAGCTCGACGGCACCATCGTCGAGGAGAAGAGTCAGCCCGGCCTCCTGAACACGCTGATCTCAGGCAAGGCGCCCGCGGGCGAATACGACGTGCAGGAATTGGTGCACGCGATCGACGCCGCGGCCAAGGACGACCGGATCAAGGCGGTGGTGCTCGACCTGTCGCGCTTCGTCGGTGGCGGGCAGGTGCACATCGAAGATGTCGGCGCGGCGCTCGACCGGGTGCGCGCGGCGAAGAAGCCGGTGCTGACTTGGGCGGTCGCCTACACCGACGACGGCGTGCTGCTCGCCAGCCACGCGAGCGAGGTGTGGGTCGATCCGATGGGCGGCGCGGCGGTGATCGGCCCGGGCGGCAATCACCTCTACTACGGCGAGCTGCTCAAGAGGCTCGACGTCAACGCGCGGGTGTACAAGGTCGGCACCTACAAGAGCGCGGTCGAGCCCTACCTGCTCGACGGCATGTCGGCGCCGGCGCGTGAGAATTACACCCAGCTCTACGGCTCCCTGTGGAGCCAGTGGCAGGACAACGTCGCCAAGGCGCGGCCTAAGGCCAAGGTCGCCGCGGTCACCTCCGATCCGGTCCGCTGGTTCAAGGCGGCCAATTTCGATGCAGCGACGGTGGCCAAGAATGCCGGCCTCGTCGACCGGCTGGGCGACAAGGTCGCGTTCGGCCAGCGGGTCGCGCAGATCGCGGGCAGCGATCGGTGGGACGACATGCCCGGCGCCTACGCCAAGACCGATCTCGATCCGTGGCTGGCGGACAACCCGCTCGATGATGACGGGAAGACAATCGGGGTGGTGACCATCGCGGGCGAAATCGTCGATGGCGACGCCGGCCCCGGTACCGCGGGCGGCGACCGCATCGCCAAGGTGCTCGACGAAGCGCTCGACGACGATCTCAAGGGCCTCGTGGTGCGGGTCGATTCGCCCGGCGGGTCGGTGCTGGCGAGCGAGGTCATTCGCCGCGCAATCCTGCGCTACCGCGCCAAGGGCATCCCGGTCGCGGTGTCGATGGGCAACGTCGCGGCCAGCGGCGGGTACTGGGTCTCCACGCCCGCCCAGCGCATCTTCGCCGAGCCCGACACGATCACTGGCTCGATCGGCATCTTCGCGGTGGTGCCGACATTCGAGAAGGCGGCGGCGAAGTGGGGCGTGCACTCCGACGGAGTGAAGACCACCCCGCTATCGGGCCAGCCCGACCTGATTGGCGGCATGCCCCCCGAGGCGGACGCGCTGCTGCAGGGCACGATCGAGGATGGCTACCGCAACTTCCTCAGCCGCGTCGCGGCGTCGCGCAAGATCAGCCCGGCACAAGTCGACGCGATCGGCCAGGGCCGGGTATGGGACGGCGGCACCGCGCGGCAGATCGGGCTGGTCGACCAGTTCGGCGGACTAAGTGACGCAGTCGCGTGGGTCGCCAAGCAGGCCAAGCTCGGCGACGGCGAATGGCACGCCGAGTATCTCGGCGAGGAGCACCGCAGCACCGACACCCTGCTGCGCCGCCTGCTGGTCGGCGACAGCGGCGCGCGCGCCGGCGCGAACGACGTGTTCGCGGCGATCGCCGGGCGGCAGCAGTCGCTCCTCGCGCAAGTCCTCTCCGATGCGGGACGATTGGCGCACGCAGAGGGGATGCAGGCGTATTGCATTGAATGTGCAGGCACGGTGCACGCCTCTCCCGCCGTCGCGCCGCAGGGGTGGCTGGCGAGGCTGGTCGCACTCGTCAATTGAGGCGCTTGCCAAGCCCGCGGGCCGGTGGCAAAGGCGCGCCCCTGTCCCGGCCACTGGCCGCTCGGACGGGCGCGTAGCTCAGCGGTAGAGCACACCCTTCACACGGGTGGGGTCACAGGT
>JAEWKG010000172.1 GCA_023386135.1 Pseudomonadota bacterium
CTTACGCGGTCTGGCTCTTGACCTTGTCCTGAAAGCTCTTCCTCAGCTTCATCAGCTTGGGCGGGATGACCGCGAGGCAATAGGGGTTCCGCTGGCCTTCGCCTTCCCAGTATTCCTGGTGGTAGTCCTCGGCCGGGTACCACTCCCTGGCTTCCTCGATCGTGGTCACCGCGTTGCCGCCATGCTCGGCGTTCCAGCGGTCGATCGCGCCTTCGGCTTCCTGGCGCTGGTTGTCGTCGAGCGGGAAGATCGCGCTGCGGTACTGGGTGCCGATGTCGTTGCCTTGGCGGTTGAGCTGGGTCGGATCGTGGGTGCCGAGGAACACGTCGTACATATCGGCGAGGCTGATGATGGCCGGATCGAAGGTCACCTTGATCGCCTCGGCATGGCCGGTGTCGCCGCCGCACACCTGCTTGTAGGTCGGGTTGGCCACGGTGCCGCCGATATAGCCGCTCTCGACCGCGCTCACGCCCACGACGTCGCGGAACACCGCCTCGGTGCACCAGAAGCACCCGCCGGCCACGATTACCTGCTCTTGCATAGGAATCTCCTTCGCAGGGCCAGATAGGAAGCGGCAGCGGGGTTGTCATCGGCGCACTCCGGCTTAGGTGTCGCGCCATGGCCCGCACCGTCTCAGTCGCCGCGCTCCAGCTCGACCTCTCGTCGCATGACGAACGGGAGAACATCGCGGCCGTCTCGGCGCTGGTCGAGGAAGCGGCGGGCATGGGCGCGCAGATCGTTTGCCCGCCCGAGCTCTTTTCGGGCCGCTATTTCTGCCAGGTCGAGGACGAGGCGCTGTTCGCGCTCGCCCGGCCGGTCGCGGAGCATCCCTCGGTCGTGGCGATGCGCGCGCTGGCGCGAAAGCTGAAGGTCGCGATCCCGACCAGCTTCTTCGAGCGCGACGGGCATCACTACTACAACACGCTGGCGATGATCGACGCCGGCGGCGAGATTCTCGACACCTACCGCAAGAGCCACATCCCCGACGGGCCGGGGTACGAGGAAAAATACTATTTCCGCCCCGGCAACGACGGGTTCAAGGTGTGGGACGTCGCCGGCACCCGCATCGGCGTGGGCGTGTGCTGGGACCAGTGGTATCCTGAATGCGCGCGGGTAATGGCGCTGATGGGGGCCGAATTGTTGTTCTACCCCACTGCCATCGGCTCGGAGCCCTACGACGCCGATCTCGACACCAGCCGCATGTGGAGGCGCGCGATGATCGGCCACGCGGTCTCCAACTGCATGCCGGTGATCGCCGCCAACCGCATCGGCACCGAAGACGGCGCCAAGTTCTACGGCCACAGCTTCATCTCCGATGAGTGGGGCGACTACACGGCGGAATTCGGCGCGAGCGAGAGCGGTGTGCTGAGCGCCACGATCGACCTCGACCGCGCCGCCAGGCACCGCGCCGGCATGGGATTTTTCCGCGACCGCCGTCCTCAGCTCTACGGGCGCATTTGCGAGGACATCTGACGCACCGCTACCTGATCGCGCTGGGCTCCAACGTGCGCCACGCGCGATATGGCGGACCGCGCGAGGTGCTGGCTGCCGCGATCGAGGCGCTGGGCGGTGCCGGCCTCACGATCGAAGCGCTATCGCCAACGCTGACCAGCGCACCGCTCGGTCCCTCGCGCCGCCGCTACGCCAACGCCGCGGCGATCGTCGCGACGGAGCGAGAGCCCGAAGCCTTGCTCGAAGTGCTGCAGGCCATCGAACGCGCATTCGGCCGCCGCCCGCGCGGCGCCCGCTGGCGCGCGCGCGTGCTCGATCTCGATATCGTGCTATGGTCCGGCGGCCCTTGGGCGAGCGAGCGCTTGATCATCCCCCACCCCGAATTTCGCCGCCGCACCTTCGTGCTGACCCCGGCCAGCGCGATCGCACCGCATTGGCGCGACGCCGTCACCGGCCGCACGGTCCGCCACCTCACCGCCCGCTTGACCCGTGCCAAGCCGCTGCCCTAGGGCCGCCCCGGTGGTCGGGCCCTTAGCTCAGTCGGTAGAGCAACTGACTTTTAATCAGTAGGTCGCTGGTTCGAACCCAGCAGGGCTCACCATACTAGTGCCGCGCTCCAACGCAGGCGGCACATTACGGTTTTTTCAGGTTCGCTCCACGCTCCGGTCAATCGCGGACGGGCAGGAAGGGTCGTCCGGCCGAGCCGGGCTTGAACCGAAAGGATCGATCACATGCGCAATTTCCGCTCTCTCGCCGCTGCCACCGTTCTCGGCGTGTCGGCGCTCTCGCTCGCCGCGAGCCCCGCGTTCGCGGCGACCCCGACCCCGACCACCAAGGCCGCTCCGGCCAAGGCGAAGCCGGCCAAGGCCAAGACCGTGAAGGCCCATCACGCGAGCCGGCCGACGAAGAAGTAAGCCGACCTCATCCCCGGAACGGCGCCTGCCTGCGAGCAGGCGCCGTATTCACGCGCGATGGTGCGGCAGGAGCAGCCGGACGATCAGCCCCGGCTCGTTGTCCGCCAGCTCGATCGTGCCGCCGTGCAGGCGCGCGGTCGCCTCCACGAGCGATAGCCCGAGACCCGATCCCGGTCGCTGACGGGCGGGATCGAGGCGTCCGAACCGGCGCAGGGCCTCGCCACGGTCCGCTGCCGCGATCCCGCTTCCGTCGTCCGCCACCGCGATCGTGACCTGGTCCAAATCCTGGCCGACCGACACCACGATGCGCGATCCGCCGTCGGCATAGGCGATCGCGTTCTCGAGAAGGTTGCTCAGCGCCTGCCCGAGCAATTCGCGATCCACCGGCGCGCTTACCGGCGCCGCGCGTTCGGCGAGCAGCGCGAACCCGCGTTCCTCTGCCAAGGGTGCGTAGAGGTCGGTGAGGCCGGCAGCCAGCTCGCCCAAGTCGGTATCGACGAAGCGTTCGCGCCCGATGCCTGCTTCCGCGCGGCTGATCTGGATGGCGGTCGCGAGCATGTTGGTGAGCTTGTCGGTCTCCGCGGCCACGCTTTCGACCGCGAGGCGCGCGTCGGGGTTGAGGGCCTGCCCGGCGAGTTGTTCGACCCGGGTCCGCAACCGGGTCAAGGGCGAGGCCAGATCGTGCGCGAGCCCGTCGGTCACCACCCGAAGCTCGGCGACGAGCCGCTCGATCCGCTCGAGCATCGCGTTGATCTGGACCGAGATGAGGTCGAAGCCATCGCCGCTGCCATCAAGCGGTGCGCGGGCGTGGAGCGCGCCCTCGCTCACCTGGCGGGCGGTGTCGGCCAGTGCGCCCGCCCGGCGGGAGATGAGGCGCGCGAACACGACCGAGATCAGCAGGGTCAGCGGGATAGCCAGCAGCAGCGCCGCCACCAGTCCGCGCTCGTAGCCCTGGCGCAGCTGCGCATCCCCCTCGATGGCCCGGCCGGCCAGGAGACGCGCGCCATGCGGGAGCGTCCGGGCACTGAGCGCCATCGTTTCAGGCGCGACGCCGGCGTCCCGGTAGAGCTTTAGCACGGTCCAGTCCGAGTCCGCCCGCACCAGCGGGGGCCAGGCGCGGAGGTTGCCGGCAAGCCGCGTCCCGTTGGGCCCGACCAGCATCAGCACCGGCGCCTCTCCTCCGCCGGGCGCGACACGGGCGTCGATCGCGCGGCTCAATCCGACGAGCCCGCCTTCGCGGTAGTCGGCGAGGAAGTCCTCCCGGAGATCGGCGACGAGGTTGCGCTGTTCGCGCTCCAGTGCCTGTTGACCCGCTGTGCGGACGAACAGCAGCACGCTGCCGGTGGCGACCAGCTGGAACAGGAACATCGGCACGATAAGGCGTGCCGTGGTCGATCGCAGCATACGGCCGAGGCGGTGCTGCATCACGCGGTCTCGGACAGCCGGTAACCGGCGCCGCGCACCGTGTGCAGCAGTGTGGGGCCGGCGCCGGTATCGAGCTTGCGCCGCAACCGGCTGATGTGGACGTCGATGACGTTGGTCCCGGGATCGAAATGGTAGTCCCACACCGCCTCCAGAAGCATCGTGCGGGTAACCACCTGGTCCGGGTGACGCAGCAGGAACTCGAGCAGGCGGAATTCGCGCGGCTGCACGTCGATCGCATGGCCGCCGCGCGTCACCTTGCGCGACAGCAGGTCCATCTGCAGGTCGCCGAGCGAAAGCTTCGTCGCAACTGGCAAACCCGCGCTGCTCTTGCGCAGCAACAGACGCAGTCGGGCGAGCAACTCGGCGAAGGCGAAGGGCTTGGTCAGGTAATCGTCCGCCCCTGAGCTGAGGCCGCCCACGCGCTCGTCGACGCTGCCGAGCGCGGACAGGATCAGCACCGGGGTCGCGATCCCGGCCGCGCGTAACGCCCCGAGGGCAGCCATCCCGTCGATCTGCGGCAGCATCCGGTCGAGAATGATCGCGTCGTACGTACCATCACTGGCCAGGAACAAGCCGTCGCGGCCGGTGCCCGCGTGATCGACCGTGAACCCTTCTTCCCGCAGCCCCTTCAGGATGAAGGCGGCGGTCGATTCATCGTCTTCGACGACGAGGACTTTATGGCTCAAGCGTCACCTCGCAGGCTGCGGCAGGGATATAGTCCGAACCGTGTGATCCCGCACGATGCGAAGTTGGACCGCCGATCGCGCGTTCGCCTTGAGATACCGGTCGGCCTCGCGCACCGAGCGAACCGGATAGCGATCGACGGCGGCGAGACGGTCGCCGACCCGCAGTCCGGCGCGTTCGGCTGGGCCTTTGCTCTGCAGGCTGGTGATGACCAGTGGACCGCCCGCCGAGGGCATGACCGCCACGGTGAACCCAGGGGCCTGCGCTGTCCCCGCCACCCTGGGGGACGCATGGCGCCGAGGTGTGGGCTCAAGCAGGAACAAGCTGGCGCCGACTACCAGCGCGGCGCCGGCCAACGGGATCTCCCACAAGGCGCTCTCGCCGCGGTGAGGCCGCGCGGCCACGGTCACGATCGCGGGAAGAGTGCCGGGTTCATGGCTCTGAGGTTCGCCTGCAACGCGCGCAAGTCACGTTAAATATCGGTCATTTTCCGCCAGTGCGCAGGGGAGCTGTCAGTGGGCTATTCCCGCCCGGATACTAATGCCCGCTACCCCGTGACCAGACGCGACCGGCACAGTGTTCGTCAGCCGCGCGTTCCATTCGTTGCGGAACGCGCCGTTCCGCATGTGCCCGCGAGTGGCGGGGCAGTGGCGCTGAGGGCGCGGGGGGGGGCCGGCCCCCCCCGCCATGAAAACCAACCC
>JAEWKG010000215.1 GCA_023386135.1 Pseudomonadota bacterium
CCGGTGAAGCGCGCCGCGCTCCTCGCCGCCGCCGCCCTGGCGCTGACCGGATGCCAAAGCGCCGCGATCGCCGGCGAGGGCACTGTCCACGCCCCGATGGCGAAGCGCGAGGCGGCTGAAAAGGGCCTCAAGACCGCGGTCTTCGCCGGCGGCTGCTTCTGGGGCGTCGAGGCGGTGTTCAGCCACGTGAAGGGCGTGAAGAGCGCAATCAGCGGGTTCGCCGGTGGCAGCAAGGCCAATGCCAGCTACGACACCGTGTCGGGCGGCGGCACCGGCCATGCCGAGGCGGTCAGGGTGACCTACGATCCCGCCGTCATCCGCTACGACCAGCTGCTGCGCATCTATTTCTCGGTAATCGCCGATCCGACGCTCAAGAACCGGCAAGGCCCGGACAGCGGCACCCAGTACCGCACCGCGCTGTTCCCGCAGAGCGCGGAGCAGACCGCGGTCGCCAAAGCCTACATTGCGCAGCTTTCCGCGGCCAAGCTGTGGAGCCGCCCGATCGTCACCACCATCGAGAGCGGTGCGTTCTATCCGGCCGAGGCGTACCACCAGGACTTCGCCTACAACAACCCGAAGCACGGCTACATCGTTCGCTGGGATGCGCCGAAGGTAGCCGCGCTCAAGGGCCTGTATCCCGGCGTCTATCAGGCCGCATTCGTCCGCAACTGACCCTACACTGGCGCGAAGGCGCGCCACGCACTACATTGCACGCCATGTCGGGCCACCATCATCACGAGCACTCGGGCGACAGCCTCGCCCCCGCCGCGCGCGATGCGCTGGTCGCGGCGGGTGAGCAATGGACCGAGCTGCGCGCCGACGTGTTCGATGCGCTCGCCACGCACGCCTCGCCTGCCAGCGCCTACGACATCGCCGACGAGGTTTCGGCCAAGCGCGGCAAGCGTATCGCGCCCAACTCGATCTATCGCATCCTCGACGTGTTCGTGGCCAACAACCTCGCGCTCCGGGTCGAGAGCAGCAACGCCTACCTCGCCAACAGCCACCCGGGCTGCCTGCATGACTGCACCTTCCTGGTGTGCGACGAGTGCGGCGAGGCCACCCATATCGATGACGATGCACTGACCAGGTCGGTCCGTGGGCTGGCGGAAAAAGCCGACTTCAAGCCCGAGCGCCCGGTGATCGAGATTCGCGGCCTCTGCGCCCAGTGCCATTGAGGCGCCTGCGCTAGAGCAAGTCCTTCGCCATCACCGCGCCCGGCACCGCCACGCCGTCTGGTGCCAGCCGTTCGACCCGTTCGACGACGTGATAGCCGCACGCGGCGTAGAGCGGTTCGCCGGCAGCGGTCGCCATCATCTCCAGGCGCCGAAACCGCTCGTCGCGCGCCGCTGCTTCGCAAGTCTGCAGGATCAGCCGCCCGACACCGCGCCGGATGTAATCGGGATCGGTGTACATCGCGCGGATGCGCGCGGCTTCGGTGGAGGGATCGAGCAGCCGGTCGTCGCGCAGCTCCGCCGCGTGGTTTCCGCCATAAAGGGTCGCGCGCCGGCTCCAGCCACCGCATCCCGCCATGGTCTCGCCATCCAGCACGCAGAAGTATGTCCCGTCGGCAACCAGCGTGGTGTCGAGTCCCATGCTCCTGCGGCTGGCCGCGATTTGCGCGGGATCGAGGAACGGCTTCTGGAGTTCGGCGATCGCGCGATCCATCACGCGCTCGATCGCCGGAAGGTCGGCTTCGGTCGCCAGGCGAATCGTCAGTGAGGGCATCGCGACGCCGGTCTGCCGCGCCTGATCGCGCGCCGTCCAGCCGATTTCACCGAGCCCTCATGGTTTCATCAGAGACCTTTCATCGACAGCAATCACGCAGGAGTGTAGGGTATTGCCCATGACATCGCGCCCCGTGACGCCCCTCCTCGACACCGTCGATACCCCCGAAGACCTCCGCAAGCTCAAGCCGGAAGACCTGCGGCAGCTCGCCGACGAGCTGCGCTCTGAGATGATCAGCGCGGTCGGCTCGACCGGCGGGCATCTCGGGTCGGGCCTCGGCGTGGTCGAGCTGACGGTGGCGATCCACTACGTGTTCGACACCCCGACCGACAAGCTGGTGTGGGACGTCGGCCACCAGGCCTATCCGCACAAGATCCTGACCGGCCGGCGGAATCGCATCCGCACCCTGCGCCAGGGCGGCGGGCTCAGCGGGTTCACCAAGCGCACCGAGAGCGAATACGATCCGTTCGGCGCGGCGCACTCGTCGACTTCGATCAGCGCGGCGCTCGGTTTCGCGGTGGCCAACAAACTCAAGGGCCAGCCCGGCAAGGGCATCGCGGTGATCGGCGACGGCGCGATGAGCGCAGGGATGGCCTACGAGGCGATGAACAACGCCGAGGCCGCGGGCAACCGGCTGGTGGTCATCCTCAACGACAACGACATGTCGATCGCGCCGCCGGTGGGCGGGCTGTCGGCCTACCTCGCGCGGATGGTGTCATCGAGCGAGTACCTCGGCCTGCGCAGCCTCGCCAAGCGGCTCTCGGCCAAGATCAGCCGGCGGCTCAATCACGGCCTCGAGAAGGCCGAGGAATTCACCCGCGGGATGGTCACCGGGGGCACGTTGTTCGAGGAGCTGGGGTTCTACTACGTCGGCCCGATCGACGGCCACAACCTCGATCACCTGATCCCGGTGCTGGAGAACGTGCGCGACAGCGAGCAGGGGCCGATCCTGGTCCACGTCGTGACCAAGAAGGGCAAGGGCTACGCGCCGGCCGAGAACAGCGCCGACAAGTACCACGGGGTGCAGAAGTTCGACGTCATCACCGGCGAGCAGAAGAAGAGCGCCGGCGGCCCGCCTGCCTACCAGAACGTCTTCGGCGAAACGCTGGCCAAGGTTGCCGAAAACGACGAGCGGATCGTCGCGATCACCGCCGCGATGCCGAGCGGAACCGGAGTTGATCGCTTCGCCAAGGCGCACCCCGATCGCAGCTTCGACGTCGGCATTGCCGAGCAGCATGCGGTGACTTTCGCCGCCGGACTCGCCGCGCAGGGCATGCGACCGTTCTGCGCGATCTATTCAACCTTCTTGCAGCGTGCTTTCGACCAGGTTGTACACGACGTCGCGATCCAGAACCTGCCGGTCCGCTTCGCGATCGACCGCGCCGGCCTGGTCGGCGCCGACGGGTGCACGCACGCGGGCTCGTTCGATGTGACCTACCTCGCGACTCTGCCCAACATGGTGGTGATGGCCGCGGCGGACGAGGCCGAGCTGGTCCACATGACCTACACCGCCGCCGAGTACGACGCCGGTCCGATCGCGTTCCGCTACCCGCGCGGCAACGGCACCGGGGTGGCGCTGCCCGAGACGCCGCAACTGCTCGAGATCGGCAAGGGGCGGGTGGTCCGCGAAGGGACGAAGGTGGCCCTGCTGGCGCTCGGCACCCGCCTTGCCGAAGCGCTCAAGGCCGCCGATGCGCTCGAGGCCAAGGGTCTGTCGACCACCGTCGCCGACTTGCGCTTCGCCAAGCCGCTCGACACCGCGCTGATCGACCGCCTAATGCGCACGCACGAGGTGGTGGTGACGGTCGAGGAAGCCGCCATCGGCGGCCTCGGCGCGCATGTCCTGACACACGCCAGCGACGAGGGCCTGCTCGATGCAGGCCTCAAGATCCGCACAATGCGCCTGCCCGACGTCTTCCAGGACCACGACGACCCGGCGAAGCAGTACGACGAAGCCGGCCTCAACGCCCCGCACATCGTCGATACGGTCCTGAAGGCGCTGCGCCACAACAGCGCAGGGGTGGAAGAGGCGCGGGCTTGAGGGGGTGTCGGTTGGGCTGTCTTGCCGGTCTCGATGACACCGCCATACGAACTTGTCTGCCGTGGGAAGCGGCGTCCGTCCTTCATCCCGCATGACCTGCGCTATTTCCACGATCATTTCGTGGGCCAGCCCATGGCGTCAGGCTGGCAGATCCCACCCGCGAAGTTGATCGGCGCCAGCTACAGACCGGCGGATTTCGTCATCTGGATGGTGATGGCGCCCATCGTTTCGGAGAGGGCAAAGGAGGCGTTGTCCGGCATCTGCGCCGGTCTCGTTGAATTCCTGCCGTTTCATCCGATCGGCCGGCATTCCTATTTCGCGCTCAATGTCCTCAGTTTCGACGAGGGAGCGCCGATTTTTAAGCGCGATCCCTACGGCCCAGCTCTGGTAGACCAAGCGTTTGGAAATCTTCTCCGCGACCATGCGCTTTCTGGCGTTGAACTAGGCGACCCGGCGGATGACATCATTCGCAAAGCGGCGCTCGACCTCCCGTTCAACGTTTTCCCTGGATTGGTAGGCTGAACGAACCTCGCGTCACACCCATCGCCACAAGCCCGCCGGTACGCCTGCTGATGGCATATGCGCCCATGTGATTGAGAGCCACAGCGCGATTGCGATCGTCCAAAGCACGGTGCCCGCATTAAGCAGCCGGTTCCAGCGCGGCCAGTAGCTGGTCGTGGTCGCCCATCCCGCCCAGTTCTCTCCATGCAGCGCGGCCTTTTTGCGGTCCTGCAGGTGCGCTCCGACGAGGGCGAGGAACAGGATCGTCGCGCCGACGACGACGGTCCGCCAGCTCCACCACAGGATGATATGGCTGATCGCCCAGAGCGCGAAGCCCCACATCATCGGGTGGCGGGTGACGGCGAACACGCCGGTCGGCGTGCAGGTGACCGGTTTGGGCGCGGCGGGATTGGGGAAGGCTGGATTACCGCGCAGGCTACCGAGGAACAGCAGGAGTGCGGGCAGGGTGAGGACGGTGGCGACGATCCAGCCGATCTCGCCCGAGCCCGGCAGGTCGACCGCCGGGGCGGCGCGGAAGGCGAGGACCATCCAAGCGAGCGTGGCGAACGCGACCAGCGAATAGAGCGGCAGGAAGCCTTTCTCGCCAATCCTCGCCACGATCGGCGCGCGCAGCGGATGTGACAGCGCGAAGTGCGTGCCGACGAAGGCAATGCTCGCGGCGATCAGCGACAGCAGGGCAGGGTCCACACCGCGTCTCCCCATGTGAACGGTGTCAACATGGGTATCAGACTGGACGGCGATTGCAATCCGGCCCGGTCAGCCGCCGATCTTGAGCAGCCGCACCGTGAACAGCAGCGTCGCGCCGCCGGGGATCGGGCCCTTGCCCTTGGTGCCGTAGGCCTCGCTCGCCGGGGCGGCGATCTCGATCGTGTCGCCGACGCCCATCTGCGGGATCGCCTTGGTCCACGCGGGGATCAGCCGGCCGAGCGGGAACGTCGCCGGCTCGCCGCCTTCCGAGGTGTCGAACACCCCGCCCTCGACGAAGGTGCCGGTGTAATGCACCGTCACCGTGTCGGCGGGAGTCGGATGCGCACCCGAGCCGTCGCCGGCTACGCGGCGCCAGAGTGTGCCGCCCTCGACAGTATGCCAGCCCGGCTGCGCCGCGCGCTCGGCCAAAGCGGCCTGCTGGGCGTTCATCCACTGGAGGTCTTGGCTATGGTCGGGCGGAGTGTCGACTGGCTGCGCCATCGCCGCCGCGGCCGCGATCAGCGCCGCGCCGAGCGCCAGGGTGGCGCCGCTTTCGCCTGCGAGGCGCAGCCTCACCAGTCGTACGCCTTCGGCCGGTCGCTGTCGTTGAGGTCGCGGTAGCGATCCTTGAGACGGCTTTGATGATCATCGCGCGGCTGTTCCACGCCGTCGATGAAGATCCGCTCGGGCGCGCTCGACAGTTCGAGCGGGTCGCCGTCCCAGATCACCACGTCGCCGTTCGCGCCGGCCTTGAGCACGCCCGCGCGCCCTCCCTGGCCGGAGATTTCCGCCGGCACCGAAGTGATCGCGGCAAACGCCTGGCCCCAGCTCAGTCCCGTAGCGCCGGGCACACGGGTCAGCGCGACGAGATTGCCGGCGTACTGGGTCAGGTTCTTGGGCTGGTCGCCGGTCGTGCCGGCAAGCCCGCCGAGCGCCACCTTGACCCCCGCCGCAGCCATCCGGCCGACGTTGCTCTGGGTGGCGGCGAGCTGTTCGAACTTCGAGGGCAGGTCGTCGACCGGATCGGCGATGACCGGCACGCCCGCCGCGGCGATTTCGCTCGCGACGCGCCAGCCTTCGCTGACGCCGATCAGCACCAGTTTAAGCTTGGGAAATTCGCTGCGCAGCGCGAGCACCGAGCGGATATCGGATGCCCGCTCGACCCCTACGTAGAGCGGCTGCTGGCCACTCACCACCGGGATTAACGCGGCGGCATCGAAGCGGGTGAGCAGCACGTCGTCGCGCTCGGTGTTGGTGTCGAGGAGGCGCGTGTCGACCGGGATGTCGTCGCCGGTCGAAACCTGGCGCGGGCTGCCGCCGCCACCGATGTGCGCGTCGGTGCTGTACTGACGCGCCTCGCGAAGCGCGTTGCGCAGCACGGCATGCGCGCTCACCCGGCTGCCGCCTGCGAGCTGCGCACCGTATTCGCCGAGCGCCACCACCTGGAACGCACGCGGGCGCAGGACCATGTTGGCGTCCACGCCGAGATCGACGACTGCGCCTTGGCCCGCGAAGATCGAGCTGGCGGGCGACGGTGACACGCTCGCGCGGGTGATGCCTGCGTTGCGCGCGACGGCCACCTGTTGCGAGGCGGGATTGAGCGCGGGCGCGATGTCGAGCGCTGCGCTGAACGGCGAGTTGCGCGCGCCGGTGTCGTTCGATTCCTCGATTCCCTCGGCATCCGACAGCCCCAGCGCGGTCATCGCCGCGAACAATCCGGGGGTGACCCACTTGCCGGTGCCGTCGATCGTCTGGACGCCGGCCGGGACCGCGACGCCCGTTCCGGCGGCGACCACCTTGCCGCCGCGCACCACCACGGTCGCGCCCTGTACCGGATCGCTGCCGTCGCCGGTCGCGACGGTGGCGTTGGCGATCGCGAAGTCCTGTGCGCTGGCCCTCACGCCGACGAAGGCGCCGGTGAGGCCGAGAGCGATGCCGAGCGCACCGAGCTTACTCAGGCGGCGGGGAGCGACACGGCTCATTTCACGTCTCCTTCGCCGGGCTGGCCGAGCTCGAAATCGCTCACCGGCCGCATCTTGGGATTGTCGGCGTCGAACATCAGCGCGCCGTCGATCCATACCTTCTCGGGCCGCGAATAGACCGACAGCGGGTTGCCGTTCCACAGCACCACGTCGGCCATCTTTCCGCTGGCGAGGCTGCCGGTCCATTGCTCGATTCCCATCGCGTGCGCGGGGTTCAAGGTGAGCCAGCGGATCACCGCTTCGTCGGGAATGTCGATGCCCACCCGCCGGCCGGCGGCCTGCGCCTTCGCGGCTTCCTGGTTCAGGCGCTGGATGCCGTTCTCGTCATCCGAGTGAATGATCACACAGGCGCCGGCATTGTGGACCAGCGCGGCGTTCTCCGGGATGCCGTCGTAGCTTTCCATCTTGAAGCCGTACCAGTCGGCCCACACCGCGGCGCAGACGTTGTTGGCCTTCAGGAGGTCGGCAATCTTGTACGCTTCCACGGCGTGATGGAACGCGGCGACGTGGTAGCCCATCTCCTTCGACATATCGAGGACGATGGCCATCTAGTCGGCGCGGTAGCAGTGGTTCTGGACCAGGATCTCGCCATCGAGCACGCCCGCCAGCGTTTCCTTGGCGAGGTCGCGATCCTTGCGGCCATCGGCGATGTACTTCTTGGCGCCGAGCCAGGTCTGCCGGTCGACCGCGATATTGCCCATCCGGGTCGAGGGCATGCGGCCCTTGCCGCCATAGACGCGCTTGGGATTTTCGCCGCAGGCCATCTTCATGCCGTACGGCGCTTGCGGGAATTTCATCCCCTGCACCGTGCGCGCGGGCACGTTCTTGAGCGTGACCGAGCGTCCGCCCATCAGGTTGGCCGAGCCGGGGAGGATCTCGAGCGAGGTGATCCCGCCATTGGCCAGCGCACGGCTGAAGCCGGGGTCCTGCGGCCAGACCGAGTGCTCCGCCCACACTTCCGGAGTGGTGGGATCGGTCGCTTCGTTGCCGTCGGAGTTCGCCTCGATTCCCGGCGAGGGATAGACTCCGAGGTGCGAGTGGATGTCGATGATGCCGGGGGTGACGAACTTCCCGGTTCCGTCGATCCGGGTGTAGCCCGCCGGGATCGCCAGATCAGGCCCGCCGACGCCGACCACCTTGCCGCCTTCGAACAGCACCGTACCGCCGTCGATCCGCCCGCCCGCGCCGTCGAACACGGTCGCGCCGGTGAGCGCGGTCGGGGCGCCGGGGTAGGCGCGATAGGTCGACGGGTAGGGATCCTTGTTGATCGCGCTGCTCGCGCTCGCGGTCTTGCTATCGCCGCCTTGCGTGGTCGCGCAGGCGGCCAGCGCGAGCGCGCCCAGGCTTGCGCAGGTGGTTCGCCACAATGTCATGATGCCCCCATGAAGTTACGGGCGCGGCCTCCCTTGGTCGCCGCGCCCCGAAAGTGTGTTCAGGCGTTGCGGGTGGCCGGATGGACCCCGGCTTCCTGCGCCTCGATCCCGGCCTGGCCCTGCCCGGCGAGCTCGCTGCCCGGATCGCGCTCATCGAGCGTGTCGAGGTGCATCCAGCGCTTCACGAACGGGCTCAGCGCCAACACGACGACGCCAACGCCGATCGCGACGAGGCCGATCTCCCAATAGATGTCGAGCACGAGGCCCTTCGACATCTCGCCGCCCTCGCCACCGGTCGCCTCGCCGATCTTGCCCGCGACGAAGTTGCCGACCGCGGTCATGTAGAACCACGCGCCCATCACGAAGCTGGCGAGATGGATCGGCGACAGACGCGCCATCGCCGACAAGCCGACCGGGCTCAGACACAGCTCGCCGGTGGTGTGCAACAGGTAGATCAGGAACACGAACACGACCGAGGTCATCACCGCCGGATCGCCCGTTCCGGCGCCCCACACGAAGACGAGGAAG
>JAEWKG010000223.1 GCA_023386135.1 Pseudomonadota bacterium
GCGAGATGCCGAGCATCGCCTCGAACGCGCGGCCGAACAGCAGGATTACGACGGCCGCAGCCGCAACGTCGGCCTGGCTGCCGAACAGGCTGAGGAACGAGAACCGCCCGCCGGCGATGACAGCCGCCAACGGGAAGGCGATCGCGACGATCACCCGCACAGCGTAGCTGTAGATCGCTTTCACCTGCGCCCGGTCGGCCTTCTCGGCGCTCGCGGCCAGCGGGGCCATCACGTAGACGAAGGCGATCCGCACTAGCTGCACCACGCTCGACAGCTTGCGGGCGATCGTGAACAGGCCCGATGCCCGCGCGCCCGCCGCGCCGGGAAGGAGCTGGTTGAGGATCAGCGCCGGCGAATCGCTGAAAATGCGCGCGACGATGTTCGACGGCAGCACTGACAGGCCCGCCCAGAATGTATGCCGCGCGCAGTCGCCCCACCACGCGCCGGCAAACAGCAGGTCGAGCCGGTAGTACCGGCGCAGCAGCCGGACGCACAGGATCGCGGTCACCAGCAGCGACAGGATGTGCGCGATGAACAGCCCGCTGAGGCCGAGCCCCACGAAAAACAGCGCACCCGCGAGCACCAGGCGGATGATCTGCTCCCACACGATGCGCAGGCGGATTTCCGCGCCGAACACCATGCGCGCGCGCAGGGCCGAGGTGGCGATCTCGACGAAGGCCCACAGCGGCAGGGTCCAGATGAACACCCGCACCGCCGGGACCAGCAGGTGCTTGTCGTCGTCGGCCACGTTGAGCAGCGGGGCCAGTTGCGGCGCCATCAGCGAGATGATTGCCGCCACGACGATGCACGGTCCCACCCCGAACACCATCGCCGTGCGCAGCGCCTCGGCCGCTTCGGCATCGGTGGCGGACCTGGGGACGGTGCGCTGCATCGCGCTGGTCATGCCGAGATCGAACACGTTCTCGATCAGGTTCACGGTCGCCCACATCACCGCGTACATGCCGTAGCCGGCGAGGCCGAACATCAGCACGTAGAGCGGCTGCGAGACGATCTCCACCACCGCGCCCATGCGCGCAAGGATCGTCGAGCCGAGCCCGCGGGCGACGCGGCGGCTGTCGATGCTTTCAGGGGGAACGGCGGTATCGCTCATCGGGTCGCGCGGCCCTAGGGGGAAAATGGCGTGTAGGAAAGCGCCCGCGCATTCGGACGTTCGTGTGACGCCTGTAAGACAGCGCCCGACGCTTGCCCTCGCCCGCCGAGCCGTTAGAGAGGCGGCAACCGACGACCCGAGGACTGCCGCCGATGGCCACCTTCACGCTGCCCAAGAATTCCAAGATCAACGGCAAGGGGCGCAGCTACCGCGCCGAGGGCGCGAAACGCGTGAAGTCGTTCAAGATCTACCGCTTCGATCCCGACAGCGGCGAAAATCCGCGCTACGACACGTTCGAGATCGACCTCGACGACTGCGGGCCGATGGTCCTCGACGCGCTGATCAAGATCAAGAACGAGATCGATCCGACGCTCACCTTCCGCCGCTCGTGCCGCGAGGGCATTTGCGGGTCGTGCTCGATGAACATGAACGGCCGCAACGGCCTCGCCTGCACCACCGCGATGGAGGATTTGGACGGCGACGTGCGGATCACCCCGCTGCCGGCGATGCAGGTGATCAAGGACCTGGTGCCCGACTTCACCCACTTCTACGCCCAGTACGCCTCGATCAAGCCGTGGCTGCAGACCGTCACGCCCACCCCCTCGAACAAGGAACGGCTGCAGAGCCCCGAGCAGCGCGAGCGTCTCGACGGGCTCTACGAGTGCATCCTGTGCGCGTGCTGCTCGAGCTCGTGCCCCAGCTACTGGTGGAACGCCGACCGCTTCCTCGGCCCGGCGATCCTGCTGCAAGCCTACCGCTGGCTCGCAGACAGCCGCGACGAGATGACTGGCGAGCGGCTCGAACAGCTCGAGGACCCGTTCCGGCTTTATCGCTGCCACACGATCATGAACTGCGCCAACGTCTGCCCCAAGGGCCTCAGCCCGGCCAAGGCGATCGCCGAGATCAAGAAGCTGCAGGTCGAAAAGCACGCCTGAGGTGGAGCGCGAAGAAGACAAGCGCTTCTTCCGCTACAAGCCGGCGGAGGACCATCCAGGCTGGTACACCTGGAACATCATCGACGAGACCCGCTTCAACCACGCGGTGATGGGTCCGATGCTTATCCGCCTCGAAGGCGACAAATGTCGGGTGCGCATGACGCCCGAGCGCAAACACTCCAATTTGCAAGACATGATCCACGGCGCGGTGACGCTGGCGTTGATCGACATCTCGCTGTTCGCCGGCATGCGCACGCTGACCGACAACGAAGGCGCGCGTGCGGTGACGCTGGAGCTGTCGACCCAGTTCATCGGTGCGGGTCGGATGGAGGAGCCGCTCGATTCGGTGGTCGAGGTGCTGCGCGAGACCGGTCGGATGGTGTTCATGCGCGGGCAGGTCGAACAGGACGAGCACCTCGTCGCGTCGTTCTCCGGCCTAGTCCGCAAGGCCCCTCGTCCGTGAGCCAGCTGATGGCGCGTTACGACGCGCTGGTTGCCGCGGGCGAGCTCAAGCCCGATCCCGACCAGCAGAACGCTGCGCGCGCACTTGCCGCGCTGCAGGGCCAGCTAGAGGCAAGCGACGACGGCGGCTTCCTCGGCAAGCTGTTCGGCCGCAAGCAGGCTCCCCTTCGCGGCATCTACCTGTGGGGCGGCGTGGGACGCGGCAAGTCGATGCTGATGGACCTGTTCGTCGAGACGCTGGCGATCCCGGACAAGCGGCGCGTGCACTTCCACGCCTTCATGCTCGAGGTCGACGGCCTGATCCGCGAAGAGCGCGCGAAGGAAGCAGGCGACCCGATCGCGCCCACCGCCGCGCGCATCGCCGAGCAAGTCCGCTGCCTCGCCTTCGACGAGATGGTGGTCACCAACACCGCCGACGCCGCGATCATGGCGCGCCTGTTCACCGCGCTGATCATCGACGAGGGCGTGACGGTGGTCACCACCAGCAACCGGCCGCCGCGCGATCTCTACAAGGACGGGCTCAACCGGTCGCTGTTCCTGCCCTTCATCGATCTCGTGGAGCAGCGGCTCGACGTGATCCCGCTCAACGGCGCGACCGACTACCGGCTCGACCGCCTCGCCGGCATCGACACCTGGCACTCGCCGCTGGGAGACGAGGCGACCGCCAAGGTGCGGGAGGCCTTCTTCCGCCTCACCGACTACAATCCCGAGGACGCCGCCCACGTCCCCAGCGCCGAGCTCGACGTCTCTGGCAAAGAGGGGGGCGGTGGCCGCACGCTGCATGTTCCCAAGAGCCTCAAGGGCGTCGCCGTGTTCAGCTTCAAGCGCCTGTGCGGTGAAAACCGCGGCGCTGCGGACTACCTCGCGATCGCCCACGCCTACCATACGGTGATCGTGGTCGGCATCCCGGTGATGGACCGCGATAACCGCGATCAGGCGCTGCGCTTCACCAAGCTGATCGACGCCTTGTACGAAAACAACGTCAAGCTGTTCGCCACCGCCGCCGCAGAGCCCGAGGCGCTCTATCCGTCAGGCGACGGCAGCTTCGAATTCGCCCGGACGGTGAGCCGGCTCGAGGAAATGCGCAGCGCCGACTACATGGCGCACGGTCACGGCGTGGAGGGTTGAACCGCCCTCGCCGGCTCGCCACATAAGGGTCATTCCGGCGGCAACACCCCGCCGATGTGGACTGCATCCCATGATCGACATCCGCCCTCACGCCGGCCTGGCGCATCGCGACCACGGCTGGCTCGACACCCGCTATCACTTCAGCTTTTCGGACTATCACGATCCCGCCCGCATGGGCTGGGGCGCGCTGCGGGTGTGGAACGACGACAGGATCGCCGCCAAGAGCGGGTTCCCGCCGCACTCGCACAGCGACATGGAAATCGTCACCTTCGTGCATTCGGGCGCGATCTCGCACCAGGATTCGCTCGGCAACCGGGGCCGGACCGGCGCGGGCGACGTACAGGTGATGAGCGCCGGCACCGGCATCACCCACGCCGAGTACAATCTCGAGGACGAGGACACCACGCTGTTCCAGCTATGGATCGTCCCCGACCACGCCGGCGAGCAGCCGAGTTGGGGCGCGCGCGAGTTTCCGCACGACGACCGCGCCGGCCGTTGGGTCACGCTGGCGAGCGGCCAGAGCGGCGCAGACGATGCACTGCCGATCCGCGCCGACGCCAGCGTGCTGGCGGCCACCTTGCGCGCGGGCGCGAAGGTCTCCTACCCGGCCGATGCCGCGCGGCACCAATACCTCGTCTCGATCAACGGCAAGGTGCGGGTCAACGGCCACGACGCCGGTGCGCGCGACGGGGTGGCGATCACCGGCGAGAGCGCGATCGAGGTAGAAGCTATCGAGGACGCCGAGCTGGTGCTCGTCGACACCCGCTGAGGGCTCAGGCGGCTCCGAGGCGGGTCAGAGACCTGTCGAGCATCATCAGCTGCCACAACAACCTCGAATGATCGCTGCGGCCGGAGATATGCGCTTCCGCGAGCGCGGAAATCCGGCCGCTGTCGAACCACCCGGTGCGGGGGAGCGCGGGGCCGGGAGGGAGCCCCCGCGCCTCGCCCGCCAAGGGGCCGCGAAGCCACTGCGCGATCGGCGTCACGAACCCCAGCTTGGGCCGATACAACACCTCGTGCGGCAGGTAGCGTTCCATCGCGTGCTTGAGCAGCCATTTGCCCTGTCCGCGCCGGATGCGCAGGTTTTCGGGCAGCGTCGCGGCGAACTCGATCAACCGATGGTCGAGCAGCGGCTCGCGCGCCTCGAGGCTCACCGCCATGCTGGTGCGGTCGACCTTGGTCACGATGTCGCCCGGCAGCCAGAAAGTGAGGTCGGCGTACTGCGCGCGGTCGAGGCCCGAGCGCGACGGCGCCCGGCGCATGGTGTCTATGAGCGGCTCTTCGGCGCGATAGTCCTGCAGCTCGCGCCTGAACCCGTCGCTGTAGAGCCGCGCGCGCAGCTCCGGCGCCGTGACTGCGAGCGCCCGCGCGTACGCCTCCTCACCCGAAGCGGCGAGCGACTGGAGCGTCGTCTTGGCGCGAAATGCGCGCGGGGCCCAGTCGGCCTTGGGCCAGATCGAGCCGAGCGCACCGAACACCGGCTCGCGAAACCCGCGGGGCACGAACTGCCGCGTGCGCTCCTCGCCCGCGTGGAAGCGTTGGCGGCGGTAACCGGCGAACGCCTCATCGGCGCCGTCGCCTGATAGAGCCACCGTCACGGTCTCGCGCGCAAGCTGGCACACCCGCCAGGTCGGCAAGGCGGACGCATCGGCGAAGGGTTCGTCGAACATCGCGGCGAGGTGGTCGATTTCGGCAAAATCGTCCGCCGCGACCACTCGCTCGCGGTGATCGGTCGCGAAACGCTCGGCGATCGTTCGGGCATAGGACGTTTCATCGAGGTCGGCGGCGTCGAACCCGATCGAGCATGTGCGCACGGGCTCGCGCGATGCCTCGGCCATCAGCGCCACCACGCTGGAACTGTCCACCCCGCCCGACAGGAACGCGCCGAGCGGCACGTCCGCGACCATTCGGCTCGTCACCGCCTCGCGGAGCCGGAACAGCAGTTCAGCCTCCAGATCGCGCGGCTTTTCGCGGCGGCGCTCGGCGAACGAGATGTCCCACCAGCGCACCGGAGCGGCCGGCGCCGCGTCGTGCTTGAGCAGGCGGTAGTGGCCGGCGGGCAATTTCTCGACCCCGGACAGGATCGAGCGATGGTCGGGTACGTAGCCCCAGGCGAGGTAGTCCTCGATCGCCAGCGGATCGATCTCGCGGCGCAGCAGCGGGTGCGCCAGCAGCGCCTTGAGCTCGGAGCCGAAGGCGAGACTGCCATCGCTCAGCAGCGCCGTGAACAGCGGCTTCACCCCCAACCGATCGCGCGCGAGGAACAGCTCGCGGCGGCCGAGGTCGTAGATCGCGAAGGAGAACATGCCATGGAGACGGCTCAGGCACGCCGGCCCCCACTGCTGCCAGGCGGCGAGGATGACTTCGCTGTCGCCCTGCGTGCGAAACCGCGCGCCCAGCGTCTCAAGTTCGCGTCGCAACTCCCTGAAATTGTATATTTCGCCGTTGTAGACGAGCATCGCGCGGCCGTCGAACGATGGCATCGGTTGCGGCGATCCGGCAAGGTCGATGATCGAGAGGCGGCGATGCCCCAGCGCCACGCCGGGGGCGGTCCACACGCCCTCCCCGTCGGGCCCGCGATGCGCGATCGCATCGCACATCCGGCTCACCCGAGCGGGGTCGACCGGCTTGGGGGTGCCGCAATGGAAGATGCCGGCGATCCCGCACATGGCCCGCGCCTAGACGAGCCGGGCGACGACGGCAAAGCCGATTGCTGCGGCGACGACAAACGCGAGCGCGGCGTCGGCGGAGAGCGGCTGCCCGTCGTAGCGTGCTGCAATGCCCGCGGCCTGTTGAGTGGTGAGGCCCGCCTCGTGCGGCTCGCGCTCGAAGAAGCGCCATGCGGTCGCCAGCACCGCGCCGACGATCACCGCGAAGAAGATCCAGCCATAGACGAGGTGGTCGATCCCGCCCGCGCGCTCCGCGCCGACGTATTGCGCGGCGAAGATCGTCCCCCATGCGCGGATGCCGTTGGCGACGATCGACACCACCACCGCGCCGGTCAGGAAGGCGATGCGGCGCTTCCAGCTTTGGAAAGCCGTCCAAGCGACCAGCGTCCCCAGCGCGACCATCGCGATGAGGAACTTCACCCCGGAGCACTCCTCCGCAACGATGAAGCGCCCGGCGGGGGTATCGATGTAGAAGCCGTGCAAGGTTGCGGGCACGCCGCTCAAGTGAGTCAGCCCCACCGCGATGCGCGCAGTCACCGTCTGCAGCGGCCCGACGATCTCGTCGCCGAACGGCACTAGGAACAGCGCGTAGAGCAGAGGAGATGCTAGCAGGATGGCGGCGACTGGTCCTAGGACGGTGACCACCACTCCTTGCACGGCGACGACGGCGCCGGCTTGAGCAATCAGATTCACCCCAAGTGCGCGCCCGAGCAGGGTCAGGCTGAGACCCATGACTACGATCGCCAAACCGCCTCGCCACGCTTCCGGTTTTGTCTTGGCCAGCTCCTCGCGCCGAAGCCAGGCAAGCCACGCGAGGATCGGCGGGATCAGCAGGATGTGGGCGTACGTATCGATGTCCCACCACTGATGCGCCATCTCGCGCCACTCGGCGAAGGTCACGACGAACAGCGCGGCAGCGGCGGCCACGAGGCGCGATGCAGCCGACCGCCAGGCGCTGGCTGGAGCCATTGGCTCCGCGATGGCCAGCTCAGGCGGCATCGCGCCTGGCCTCGGGAGTACGGCCAACGACTTCGGTGAGCGGTGCGAGCGCGGCTTCCCAGCTCTTGTGTGCGATAACGAACTGCCGGGCCGACTTGCCCATTGCATCCGCCGACAACATGTCGCCAATCAAAGCCAGCGTCTGTTCGATCAACTCGCGATCGGTGTTGCAGATTGCGTAGTCCCGCCCAGGCCGTGCATCGATTCCGGTCGCGGCCTCTGGGGAAAGCACGACCGGCCGGGCCATCGCCATCGCTTCGAGCACCTTGTTCTGCACCCCGCGCGCGATGGTCAGCGGGGCGACAACGACGTGCGCGCCAGCGAGGAACGGCCGGACATCGGGAACCTCGCCCCACACCCGCGTGCCGTTGCGTCCTTCGAGGGCGGCGACTTCGCTGCTGGGCGCGCGACCGACGATGTGGAAAGTCGCGTTCTCATGCCGAGCGCGGATGGCGGGCATGATCGCGGTCGCCATGCGCTGGACCGCCGCGACGTTCGGAGCATAATCCATCTGGCCGGTGAAAACGATGTGCGGTCCGTCTCCGACGAGAGCGGCATGCGGTTCCACTGCTGCGTTGAAAAACTCGGTATCTACTCCGTTGCCGATCGCCATGAGCCGCGCAGGGGTCGCTTCGAGGCGCGAGCGGAAAAGCTCGCGCTCGGCCTCGCTGATCAGCAACGTCGTATCCGCCCGTCTCGCGAGCCGGCATTCCTCGGTAGTGAGCAGGCGGCCTTCACGGGTATCAATCCAAGCGCGCGGGCCGGAGCCGGCTTTCCCATAAGCCTCAAACTTGGCCGAATCGACGTCGCACAAGTCGACCACGACGCGGCCGTTGAAATCTGCCGGAACATACTGGCCCATCTGGCCCGAGAACACGAAGATCGTGTCGATCGGGCGGGTTTCGAGGGTGCGCGTGATCCACGCGCGCAGTGCCGGGCTATCGAAGGCGGTCAGGCTGACCGGCTTGCCTTCGAGCAACGCCCGCGCGCCGGCCAATGCGAGGCTGCGGGGCCGCCGCGCGAGGCAATGACTGGTCGCGACCTCAGACAACAGCGGCTCGGCCGCAAAGTCCGCCTCGCTCTCGCCCAGCGTCGCGACGTGAACCGGACCGAGCTTCGCCAGCGCTTTTAGCAAATTATGCGAGCGAATCTTGTCGCCGCGGTCGGGCGGGAACGGGATCCGGTGCGCGATGAACAGCGTCTCGCCCATCACGCCAGCCCGCGTGCGATGACCGGGCCGAGGCGATTGGCGACGGCCAAGGGCAGCCGTTTCCACAGCGCGATCTTGGCCGAATACGCCTCGCTGGTCGGATCGATGTTACGCGGCGCATGGCCGGGCGCGTGCCACGCCGCGTACGTCAACAGCTCGGGCGCGAAGCCCCAGTTCTTCTTGTAGGCATATGGCCCGCTACCGACCTTGGAGCGGCCGAAATCGAAGGTGTGGCAGCCACGCCGCCGCGCGTGGCACATGAGCTCGTAGTAGAGCCGTTCGTTCGCCTTGGTGGTCCGCGCGAGGAAGGTGCCCCCGCCCCAATAAGGCATCGCGACGCCGCGATGATAGAGCGTCAGCACGCTCGCCACCGGCGTGCCGTCAAGGTGCAGCGTCATAACGTCCGCGTCATCGCCGAACGTGTCGAGGAATGCATCGAACAGTGCGCACGGGAAGACAGGGGTGCCGAGATTACGCACGCTTTCGGCGTAGACAGCGTAGTGCGCTGCACGCTCGGCCTCGCTGCGACCCTGGGTGAGCACGAAGCCCCGCTCGAGACCCTTGCGCACATCGGCCCGCTGACGGCGGGTGATCGAGAGCAGTTGCGCCTCGTCGTTTTCGGCCAGCGGCGCGGCAAAGTTGGCGTGCTTGTCGCTGACGATGGTCCAATCGCCCGGCACTTGGCCGCCCCGCAGCTCGACCGATGTGCAGGAGAGGCGCTGCGCCAGCTCGCCCGCCGCCTCGCTCAATCGAAGCGCTGCGGCCGTGGTATCGGCGAGGATGCCGCCACCTACCGCAAATCCGCTGGACACCAGAGCGGCCGGGAACAGCGGCGAGCGTACTTCGGTCAGCGGCAGCCAGCCCGTCAGCTGACCGCGTTTCTCCGCGATCAGGCCGAGCGCACGCTGGCCGGTGCCTTGTTCGACCGCACGCAGCCATGCCGGGCGATGGAACGGAGTCCCGCCTCGCTCGGCCACGAAGCTCTCGATGCGCGCGGCTTCGTTGCGGTCATTGAGATCGGCCACCGCAACCGTCTCGGGCACCGGGGCGAACGGCGCGTTCATGCGGCGAGGCTGGACGCTAGCTCCGCCTCGCGGTGCGCGAGCACATCCATCCGGCCCCAGGCGAATTCGTGGACCAGTTCGGTCAGCTTGCCGGCCATCTTGTCGAGATTGGTGTAGTGCCTGAACTTCGAGCGCATCGAGGCATTGGGCACGCGCGGCTGCTGCGGATCGACTTCCCACGGGTGGAAATAGAACACCGCCGGGCGCCCTTCCTGGCGGTTGACCTGGCGGATCGCCCAGCGGCTGAAACCGTACGGCAGCACGCGGAAGAACCCGCCCCCGCCCGCCGCCACGCGCCGCCCGCCCAGCATCGCGGTGGTCACCGGAATCTCGACAAGCGGATGCCACGGTAGCGGCCGGAATGCGAAGCGCGGCGCCTCGCGCCAACCGTAGTGATCGTGCGCGACCGGCGCGACCGAGGAGCTGTAGGCATAGCCTTGCTCCGCCAGCTCCTGGTAGGCCCACGGGGTGCGCTGGTCGATCGAGAAGCTCGGCGCGCGGTAGCCGGACACCCGAACCCCGGCGGCGTCCTCCAGCACGGTGCGCGCGCGGGCGATGTCCTGGCCGAAGGTCTTGCGATCGAGCGTGAACACCCGCGCGTGATCCCACCCGTGACTGGCGATCTCGTGACCCGCATCGGCGATGCGGCGGATCAGCGCGCCGTTCCGCTGCGCGACCCAGCCGAGAGTAAAGAAGGTCGCCTTCACCTCGGCCTCGGCGAACAGGTCGAGGATGCGGCTGACGTTGTCGGCCACGCGCAACGGCAGGCCGTCCCACGTGTCGCGCGCGATCACGTCCTCGAACGCGCCGACCTGGAACCAGTCTTCGACGTCGACCGACAGGCCGTTGACAATGGTCGTGGGCGAGGCGCCGGGCACGGTCAGGCCGCTTCGCGCGGGCGCTCGCCCTCGAACCATTCGATCAGCATGGTGAGCACGTGGCGCACCGCGCTTTCCTGGTCCGCGACCCGCTGCTCGAGGCGCGCGAGGCGTTCGACCAGCGCGTTGTCGGTGCCGGCCTCGGAGCGTTCGGCGAGATCGCGGATGGCCTCGCGCAGCTCGATGATCTCGGCGTCACGCAGCGCGAGCAGATCCTCAAGGCCCGCTGCGGGCGCCGTGAGTTGGGCCACGGTTGCACGCACCGGCTCCGCCGCCTGAACAGGCTCGGCATCGGCGACCGGTCGTTCCGCGCCCATCTCGGCGCGCACTGCGGCAAGCATGGCGGTGTCGATCGCGGCGCGCTGTTCCACCGCACCCAGCAGCATGATGCGGCTCATCAGTTGGTTGATGCGGCGGGGGATGCCGCCGGTCGCTTCATGCAGGGCTGCGAACAGCTCCGTGTCGAATGCGGGGCTGCCGTTCCACCCGACATGCCGCAGGCGGTGCACGATGTAGGGCTCGACCTCGGCCGCGCTCATCGCTTCGAGGTGGTGCGAGGCGATCACGCGCTGGCGCAACTGCTCGAGCTCGGGGTGATCGGCAATCATCTGCCGGAACTCGGGTTGGCCGAGCAGCAGGGTCTGCAGCAGAGGATGCGCGCCGAGCTGGAAGTTCGAGAGCATCCGCAGCTCTTCGAGCGCCTCGATGCTGAGGTTCTGCGATTCGTCGACCACTAGGAGGGACCGCCGCCCGGCGCGCGCCTCGTCGTGCAGGAACGCTTCGATCGCGCCCAGCGCCGAAGCCTTGTCGCGCCCCTCGATGTCGAGGCCGAAGGCCTGCGCGGCGACGTGGACCAGCTCCGCGCCGTCGAGGTTGCTGGTGACGATCTGCCCGACGGTCAGCTGCGCGGGATCGATCTTGCGCATCAGGTGCGCGACCAGCGTCGACTTGCCCGCGCCCACCTCGCCGGTGATCACCATGAAGCCTTCGCCCTGCGCGAGGCCGTAGCCGAGATAGCTCAACGCCTTCTTGTGCGTCGCGCTCTCGAAGTAGAACTCGGGGTCGGGCGTCAGCTGGAACGGGCGTCCGGTCAGGCCATAGAAATCATGGAACATCTTGAGAGGTCTTCCCTGGCCGTCAGTTGAAGTCGTAGCGCAGGCCGAGCAGCGCCGATGCGGTGGTGAGGTCCTGCCCGGCAATCGAACCGTCGAGGTAATCGACCCCGACGGCGGCGTTGGCGGAAAGGCCCGCAAGCAGGTATCGGCGATACGCCGCCGAAGCGGTAAGCACCGTCGCATCTCCCGCGCCGGCTACGCCGCTGCCGAGCCAGTTGGCCGACCAGTTGAAGCCGAAGCTCGACCGCGCATCGATCGGTCCCGAGATATAGGCGGCGGCCCACCAGTCCTCGTCCACCACGCCGTTGGCGGCGGCGAGCACCGTGCCCGGCGCGGCGATGAACTTGCGCCGGTCGTAACCCGCGGCAAAGCCGGCGCTGAGGCGGCCAATCTGGCGCGCGTAGCTCGCGTTGACGCCCCGCCCGCGGAACACCGCCGAGCGGATCGAGCCGAGTACGCCGGCGAGGCAGTTGTTGCCCTGCAGGCTGGCGACGCAGCCCGTGATGTCGCCGGTGATGGCGTTGCGGTTGGCGGCGAAATCGGTCGGCAGCGCGCCCAGTGCATTGGTCAGCTGCCCGCCGAACCCGGTGATCCCGTTGTAGACCGACAGATTCACCGAACTGCGGCTGCTCGGCGCCCAGGCGAAGCTGCCGTAGTA